>JAGROY010000156.1 GCA_020439995.1 Verrucomicrobiia bacterium | reverse complement strand
CAAGCGCATCTACCTCGCCACCTACCCGGCGATGATGAAGTGTTATCAGAACTTCGACGTCGGCTTCTTTGATCTCGTCATTGCCGACGAATCGCATCGCAGCATCTACAACCGTTACCGCGATCTCTTTCGCTACTTTGACGGGTTTCAGATTGGCCTAACCGCCACGCCACTGAAGTTCGTCTTTCGGAACACCTACAAGCTCTTCGAGTGCGAGAATGAAGACCCAACCTTCAACTATCCCTACGAGGAAGCGATCAATCACAATCCGCGCTACCTCTGTCCATTCAAGGTTATCAAGCACACGACCAAGTTCCTTCGTGACGGCATCAAATTCAAAGATCTGAACAAAGAGCAGCAGGAAGAACTCGACGATCAGGTTGAGGATGCCGAATCCGTCGAATACACCCGTGAAGAAGTTGGGCGCAAGGTCTATAACAAAGACACAGACCGTAAGATCCTGCAGAATCTTATGGAGAACGGCATTCGCAACGCCGATGGCACTCGGTTAGGCAAGACCATCATCTTCGCGCGCAATCACAAGCACGCCAAGATGCTCGTCGAACTCTTCGATGAAGAGTTTCCACAATACGGAGGTGACTTCTGCGCCCGGATCGACAACTACGAGCCTCGCGCCGAGCAGTTGATCGACGACTTTAAGAACACGGATGGAAGCAAGAACCTCACCATCGCCGTTTCGGTGGACATGCTAGACACCGGAATCGATGTGCCACAGATCGTGAACCTCGTCTTCGCGAAGCCGGTCAAGTCCTACGCCAAGTTTTGGCAAATGATCGGCCGGGGCACGCGCCTCTGCGATGATCTCTTCGGGCCTGGACAGGACAAACAAGTGTTTCAGATCTTCGATCACTGGGGGAACTTCGAGTATTTCGATGAACAGCCGAAAGAAGAAGAGCCGTCGCGCACTAAGAGTCTGACAGAACAGCTGTTTGAAGCCCGGATCAAGGTCGGCCAGACTGCGCTGGAAAAACAGAATCTCGCCGCGCTCAAGATGAGCACCGGGCAGCTCGCTGCGGACATCGCCGCCCTCCCGCACGACTGCCTGTGCGTGCGTGAAAAATGGCGTGAGATCCGCGCCATGCAGAAGCCGGATGTCATCGACGACTTTCAGCCCGCCACCGTAGCAGCGCTGAGGTCGCAGATTGCCCCCCTAATGCAATGGCGCGAAGTCCGAGGCAAGGAAGCCGCTCTCCGCTTCGACCTGCTGGTCGCACGGTTGCAGGAGGCAAAGATGAAGGGCTCGGCCAATGCGGATGACCTTCGCGATCAGGTGATTGACCAGGTGTCCGCTCTTCCCATCAATCTCAAACAGGTCGCAGAGAAAGACAGCGTGATTCAGCAAGTCAAAACGACCAGCTTTTATGAATCTGCGAGTATCGACGACCTGGAGAATCTCCGAACCGAGCTGCGAGGCATCATGCGCTACCGCCGGAAGCAAACGCATCCCATTCCCGATCCGCTAGTACTCAACCTGCGTGAAGATCCTGGCGAAGTGAAGTATGGCTCCCATAAGGTGAAGCTCGCTGGCCTTGATCTCGCAGCCTATCGGAATCGCGTGGAGTCCGTGCTGCGGGGGCTGCTCGAAAATAGCGCAGCCTTGCAAAAGATTCGTGCTGGTCAGGCGGCCACTCCGGGTGACATTGAGGAACTCGTCGATGACGTGCTGCTGCAAGATCCGGATTTGCATCTTGATGAACTTCTTATTCATTACCCTAACAAGTCGAGGAGCCTTGAGCTGGCCATCCGGCAAGTCATCGGGCTCGATAGCCAACGAGTCGATGAGCATTTCAGGGCTTTCGTCCAAAAATACCCCTCGCTAAACGCCAACCAGATTCGCTTCCTCGATCTCCTCAAATCTTACCTGTCGAGTTACGGCATCATCGAACTCGATAAGCTTTGGGAAGCACCCTTCACCACGATCGATAGCGCCGGGATCGACGGCGTCTTCACCGATGAACAGCAAGTCGATGACCTTCTCGATCTACTGAATCAGATCAATCAAGACGACGCGGCGTAGTTTCTAGCATTCTCCTCATACCCTAATGGTCACTAATCAACTTAAATCAAAGATCGATGCTCTCTGGCTCGAATTCCACTCCGGCGGCATCACGAATCCGATTACTGTCATCGAGCAGATCTCCTACCTGATGTTTGCCCGTCTTCTCGACCTTGCGGAAGCGCGGGAAGAGAAGCGGGCCGAGCGCCTCAAGAAGCCATACAAGGGGCTCTTCCCGCCAGACAAACAGCAGCTCCGCTGGTCGCAGTTCCGGAATTTCGGAGGCGAGAAAATGCTAGGTGTCGTTCGCGACGAACTCTTCCCTTTCATGCGAACGAAGATCGCCGACCGTTCCGCTCTAGGGAAGTTCCTCAAAGATGCTAACTGCCTCATTCCTAACGGAAATCTCCTGTCTCGGGCTGTCAGCGCCGTCGAGGAACTCCCGCTTACCAAGGGCGATACAAAGGGAGATCTTTACGAGTATCTTCTCGGAAAGCTCTCCACCGCAGGCATTGCCGGGCAGTTCCGCACACCGCGCCATATCATTCGCGCCATGATCGCGATCCTCGATCCCAAGCCAGATGAAACCATCTGCGACCCTGCTTGTGGCACTGCAGGGTTTCTCATTGGTGCCATGGAGTACCTGAAGGAAAAATATTCCACGCCGGATCTGGTTGAGACGGATGAAGAAGGCAACAAACACTATCCTGGCGACCTACTGGAGCCCTACCGCGAGCACATTCAAGGTGACATGATGCATGGATTCGATTTCGACAGCACGATGCTGCGCATTGCCGCCATGAACCTTCTCCTTCATGGTATCGAGCACCCCGCCATCGCCTACCAAGATACGCTCGGTTCCAACTTCTCCGAACGATACCCGAATGACTCCGAAGACCGATTCCATGTGATCGCCGCGAACCCTCCATTCAAGGGCACGCTTGATCTGGAGAACATCGATCCCGCACTCAAGAGCAAGGTCAAAACGAAGAAGAGCGAGCTGCTCTTCATCGTCCTCATTCTCCGGATGCTCAATCAGGGTGGCCGATCTGCTGTCATCGTGCCAGACGGAGTCCTCTTCGGCTCCTCTCAGGCACACGTGGCGGTTCGCAAGCTGCTCGTTGACGACAACCAGCTCGAAGCTGTCATCTCCTTGCCTGCAGGTGTCTTCAAACCGTATGCCGGGGTTTCCACCGCCATCCTGGTGTTCACCAAAGGTGGCCGCACCGACGAGGTCTGGTTCTACGATGTCGAGGCTGACGGGTTCAGCCTCGACGACAAACGTACCCCCCAGCCTGGCAAGGACGATCTGCCCGACATGGTCGCTCGCTGGAACGAGCGTGACCCAAAGAAGGAAAGCGACCGCACCGAGAAGCACTTCTTTGTCCCTGTTTGCGATATCCGTGCCAACAAATACGATCTCTCCCTAAACCGCTCCAAGGAGACCAAACACGAGGAAGCTTCCTACGATCCACCCAAGACCATCCTCAAGCGCATGCGTAAGCTGGAGAAGGACATCCTCAAGGACATTGACGAACTAGAGGGGATGCTGAAATGAGTGCGGTTAACACCAAAACGATCCCCCTAGGTGATCTCGTGCGCTTTGAAGGTGGGGGCACGCCTTCAAAGGCGATCCCCGAATACTGGAACGGCGACATTCCTTGGGCTAGCGTCAAAGACATTACAAGCTTAGAGCTTTCGAGAACTTCCGACTCAATCTCGACTGAGGGACTGAAAAACAGTGCCTCCCGTGTCGTCCCGAAGGGAAACGTTATTATCCCAACACGAATGGCTCTGGGACGTGCTGCCATCAATACGGTTGACGTAGCAATTAACCAAGACCTCCGCGTTGCCTATCCAAATGGTAGTCTCGACCGGAGGTACCTGCTTTGGTACATTATTGCGAATGCCAAGCAAATTGAAACACTTGGCTCAGGCGCTACTGTGAAAGGCATCACACTCGAAAAACTCCGTGAGCTTCCAGTTCCCATCCCCCACAAGAACGGCAAGCCCGACTTGGACGAGCAGAAGCGGATCGCGGCGATCCTGGACAAAGCGGATGCGATCCGTCGCAAGCGCCAGCAAGCCCTCCGCCTCACCGACGACTTACTCCGCTCCGTCTTCCTCGATATGTTCGGCGACCCTGTCACGAATCCAAAGAACTGGGGGATTTCCCGTGCATCCGAGGTGTTTGAATCCTTTAGATACGGAACTTCTATCAAATGCTCAGAAATCCAGGCCAATGAAAATCAGTTGCCTGTGCTTCGAATTCCTAATGTTGCTGCTGAGCAGGTAAATTGGAATAACCTCAAATACGGAGAAATTTCCGATTCGGAACTCGCCCGGCTGCGGCTGAAATCGGGGGATATTTTATTTGTTAGAACTAACGGAAATCCTGAATTGGTTGGGCGCTGCGCTATGTTTTCGGGGAAGCGTGATGCAGTGTATGCCTCCTACATTATTCGAGGACGGTTGAATCCAGAATTCCCCGCACTACCGGCATTTATTCACAACCTTTTTTGCACTGATCGTCTACGATCTGAGATTCGAAAAATGGCGACAACAAGTGCCGGAAACTTTAATGTCAATACAAAGAGCCTCGGAAGCCTTCCAGTGATTCTCCCTCCATTGGAGCTCCAGAAAGAGTTTGTCCGGATTAACACAACGATTTCTAGCCGAGTGACAAAGTGTTCAGCAGTCGAATCCGAATCTAAGGAACTATTCGGAGCACTTCAACAACGCGCCTTCAAAGGCGAACTGTAGCGAAATAAATAAATAAATGTCAGAAGCGCCACGAACGATTACGTTTCAAGTCTCCCCTCGTCTCACTGAGATCTTAGGGGAGAACTATCGTTCAACCGAAGTCGCTCTGAAAGAGTTGATCGACAATGCTTGGGATGCTGACGCTTCTGAAGTTCGAATTATACTGCCCGCCCCCATGACGACCGAACCTATTATTGTTTCGGACAATGGTTCAGGGATGAAACCGACAGAGGTTGAGCAAGAATACTTCAGTGTTGCCAGAGACCGCAGTATTTCGAAGGGAGAAACGACACAGAGGTATCGACGCAAAGCTAAGGGACGGAAAGGCATTGGGAAGTTTGCTGGACTGATGATTGCTGATTGCATGGAAGTGAAAACGCTCGCAGAAAAGAGCCGGACAATACTTCAGCTTCGAAGATCGGATCTTCTCAAACACAAAGGCGACCTCGAAAACTACCCAGTCGCGGTCGCCGTAGATGAGATGGATTCTCTTGAAAAGGGCACGACGATAACCCTCACTGATCTTCATCAGAATCTTCAATTTCCCAATCCTGCCAAACTCCGGGTACTTCTTGTTAGAGAGTATGGACGTGAGGAGGATTTTAAAGTCTTCGTAAACGGAGAGCAGATCACCTTCTTCGACATTCCAGGCGAAAAATTTGAACATTCAGTGGATCTGCCATCGGGCGGTAAGGCGACCATCAAACTGACCATTGCCGAAGGGAAGGGAAAGATTCCCCAACCGGGTCTGACGGTGCGCGTAAACGGCAAGATTTGCGGCCCATCGAGTCACTTTGGATTGGAAACGGATGAGATCCTGCCCAAAAAGCTGGTTGAGCGGGCGGTGGGAGAAATTGAAATCGAAGCCGATGACGAATCCCTTGTTACTGCTGATTGGGGAGGCCTCATTGAAAGTAATAACGATACCGTCGCTCTCAATCAGATCGTACCAGAGTTCTTGAGAACGGATCTTGAGGTCGCGCGAACGAAGGAGGTCAATCTTGCCAAGGCAAGGTATCAAAGACTGCTGAATAAACGGCTAGAGAAACTGCCAGAGTATCGCAGAGAATTCGCACGGAAGCGCCTTGGCCGAGTCTTCGAAATGTTCTTCCAAGAGAATGAAGAACGATTCGATTCTATCATCGGCGTTGTGCTCGACACGTTTGAGAAGGACGAATACTGGGCGGTCGTCGAGAAATTGAACGAGGCAAAGGACTCCCACGTAAGCGATCTAGCAGACACCCTTATCGAGTTTGGCTTGATCGATACTGGCGTCATAGGACGGCAAGCCCGCGCCAGACTCGATGTGCTCGAACACCTCACCAAACTGATTGGCGATGATTCTACCACTGAGCAAACCATCCACAGTATCCTCGATGCCAACCTCTGGATTTTTGACGACACTGGGCGGCTGCTCAGCTCGAACGAGGGCATCCGAACGATTGTCGATAGTTACCTCAACAACAAATACAAGGGCAAACGGGCGAATAAGCGTCCTGATATCATTATAGCCCATGACTTCCAGAGTCGGCACCTGATCATCGAATTGAAGCGACCATCTCTGTTTGTCACGCGCGACCACGAGAGTCAGGCCCTCAAGTATCGTGACGACCTTCAGCCACAGATGGAAAAGATCGATATTCTTATTCTCGGAAAAGGCCGAGCGAAGGGTATTGACGCACGAAATGAAAGGGACGGCGTCGAAGTCTGGTCATATGCGGAACTGCTCACCAAGGCACGCCGACGAATCGAATGGATTATTAACGAACTGAAAGTCGACCGAATTTATCAATAGAAAAGGGATGAATGTATATGGATAAAGCCGAGTATCAATTTTTGCTTCAACCTGAAATAGGGCTGGAGGATCTACTTGCGAAGTCAAGTCCAAACAATGGGCCGGAAACGGTTACCACTGCTGAGATGATGACTCTCGCGAGCCTGTGGATGTTGATCATTAGATTGATATTCATAGATGCACTGTAACACAGTGTGCTTACACGCAGCTACCCGCCCTGGCGGGGATGATGGTATTCAGTTTGGCTGGCCGCGAAAGCTGAGAGGAGGGACTACGGACTGCTGCTACCATGATCCCAGCCTCCCGAAAGGGAGGCCTCCTCTCAGTTGAGCACGCATAACAACTTTTTATGACTCTGGAGAACTACACTTTCAAACCTCGCCAATATTTGCACTTCGACAGTCCAAAGTCAAAGGCCAGTGCTTTGGCGCTCGTGACTGATCCTGTCAGAGTTGCCCGCCATTCGTTTTATCCTTTTCTCGGCTACACAATCAAAGTCCGGAAGATTAAGCGTGAGAATGGCCTCCGCGTGAAGAAGATCAAAGAACGCGACATCAAGATTGCTGCTCACGGCGATGCGGCCATTTATTCCTATTACGGAAAGCACTTGAGCCAGCTCTATGAATCAAGACTGAAAGACGTTGGACTGTCCGATGCGGTAACGGCATTTCGATCGCTTCCGGAGGGAGGCACCAATATCGATTTTGCCGGAGATGTCTTTCGTTTCATTAATGGTCACCGACCGTGTGTGGCTCTGGCATTCGATGTTGAGAAGTTCTTCGACACACTTGACCATAACTACCTCAAAGACGCTTGGGCGTCTGTCCTTGATGCCGAACGACTGCCTCCCGATCACTTCGCCGTCTTTCGCTCCCTCACTCGCTTCTCATGGGTGGACAGGGAAGATGCCTACAAGGCCCTCGGGATCAGCCCGCATAATCCCAAGCCAAAGGGCCAGAATCGACGACGACTTTGTAAGCCTGAAGCATTCCGAGGCACCATTAGAGGCGCTGGTCTTCTTCGGTGGAATCCTCGGATCAACGAAGGTCGGGGCATCCCTCAGGGCTCTCCGATGAGCGCCGTCCTATCAAATATATACATGCTCGACTTCGATCGAATCATGCATGAGGCAGTCACGGCAATTGGCGGCCTTTACCGCCGTTACTGCGACGACATCATGATCGTAGTGGATCTAGAGAACCGAGAAGCCATCGAGACACTGGTTTATCAGCGACTCGAAGCCATTAGCCTCAACGCGAATAAAGAGAAGACCGACCGTGTCGCGTTTCAGGCTGATTTGAGCGCTCCATCAATAACGCCACTCCAATACCTTGGATTTACCTTTGATGGCACGCGCACGCTCCTGCGCCAAGGCTCCCTCGACCGCTATTACAGCAAGATGCGTCGTGGCGTTTCCCTCGCCAAACAAACTCAGCGCAAGTTCAATCGAAAGGAGCACCGCACTGGAGTACCGCTAACCAAGCTTCGCCGGCGCAAACTCCACCTTCAATACAGCTACCTTATCAATCGTCGTCGTCACGGCCTATCCAATAGTGATCCCCAAGCGAATGGGAATTTCCTCACGTATGCCTACAAAGCAGCCCGCAAGCTCAAGACTCCGGATATCAAACACCAAGTGCGTAACCACTGGCGAAAGCTGAACGAAGAGATTGCCAAACCCATCCATGGCCAGCTAACAGATTGCTAACCATGCCCATCACCAAGATAACTATCGAGAATTTCAAGGGTATCCGAGAAAGGGTCGAGATTCCGCTCCGCCCAATCACCCTGCTTTTCGGGGCCAACAGCGCAGGCAAGAGCACTTTGCTACAAGCACTACTATACTTCAGAGAGCTGCTTGAGCGACAGAATGCCGACGCTGATCAGTTGCTAGCGAGTGGTGAAATGATCGATTTGGGTGGTTTTAGGCAATTGGTGCACGGGCACAATCTAACCAGGAAGGTTCGCATCGGTGTGGAAATTACGATTGATGACGATGGCCTCCCAACAATCCCTACCGCAGATTATCGGCCATCACACCCCTGGGATGTTCAGTCTCCCAAGGACGATGAATTAGTGTTGCTTGGCATTGAAGGCGTGACCGGCGTCGCTCTCGCATATGTCGAAGTCACGGTGGAGTGGTATGCGAGTCACCAGAAGCCTTACATCACAGAGTACCGAGTTGAGTTGAACGGAGAGCCTGCAGCCACCATCAAGTCGATTCCAGGTTTCCCTGCTCACCTTGGCGGGATCAATATCAGCCACTCCTTATTTCCGTCGCAATTTGAGGATGAAGCTCCTGATTTGTTTCCTGAGAACAATCTGATCTCTCAGCAACTCAGTACGGCAATCACGGGCACAGAATTCATCGGGCCGAGTGGATTCAGTGATGGGAACTTCCCGCTCGAAGGAGGGGTCATACCTGGGCCAAGGCAACCGCTCAACTTTTCCTATGATCGGAACAGCGATGATGGACGAGAAGCGGCTGGGCTGGGATTCCCGTTTGTCGAATATCTCTATAGCCAGCTCATGGTGTCACCGGGTGAACTCGTACTTAATGAGCTCAAACGAATTCGTTATATCGGCCCGATTCGCAGCATTCCGAAACGTCAATTCAACGAATCTCGATCCCCTAAGGATGATGCTTGGTCTGATGGACGTGCGGCATGGGCGCTACTGGCCAGTAAAGCGCGTGCTGGTGACAGTTATGATATGGAGTTCATCGAGGAGGTGAGCCGATGCCTCGCTGGCGAAAACCGACTCAACCTTGGGTATCAACTCATCGCGCAAGCGTCATACCAACTTCCCGCTGACAGCATTCTACTCGCCAGCCTCGAACTTGCCAAATCGCGGCTTTCGAGGGCGGGAGAAGACGAGGATGCAGATGAGATGCTGACACCTATCTTGGACGGCATCCGGGGACTCCAACAATCCGTCCAACTAAAGCTTGTCGACGGAACGAACAATACTGAAGTCGATCCGTGCGACGTAGGTGTTGGAGTTTCGCAGGTAGTTCCCATCATTGTTGGCGCACTTGCACCAGGTGCTGGCGTCATGGCCGTCGAACAGCCAGAACTCCACTTGCACCCGGCAATTCAGTGCTCTCTAGCTGATGTGTTTGTGAAGGAAGTCCATGAGAACGATGATCGGATATTCCTACTGGAAACCCATTCGGAACATCTGTTGCTCAGGTTGATGAAACGTATCCGTCAGACGTCGGCTGGTGATCTTGCAGAAGGAGCACGGTCACTCACACCTGATCTGATTTCTGTCCTGTACGTTGAGCCCTACGAAGGGCGATCTGTATTCCGAGAGATGCCGATTAATAGCCAAGGCGAACTGATAAAAGCGTGGCCCGGCGGCTTTTTCGAAGAAGACCTCGACGAACTCCTTTGACATCATGCTCCACGAAGTTGCTATCACTCCCAGTGTGTTCCAAACGGAGGGATACTCCTCACGAGAGGAATGTGACGCGCATCTCCAAGGCATTTGGACAGACGTTTTAGAACGCCTATTGATTCGAGATCTGAGAAATGGGGAGTGGTACAAGCAACTTGCGAGGGAGAAGGGTCGATGCCCTCATGCAGGTCAAAAATTACTCAAACAACTGAAGGCGACGTCTCGCCTCCGACCATTCAAGCCATCGCTGGAGTCCGCAGGGACGACTCCACTCGAATGGTGCCACGAGGCACTTGCCTCCCACGATCAAGAAGCCCTGACGGGTGTCTTGGCTTGCAGGGAAGTCAAACGAGAATTTCGTGACAATCCGTTAGTCGCGTCAATCCTCCAGCGGCATGGAAGCGCATGGTGGAACACAGCGACAAGTGGTGGGGCTCCGCGGATTGGACGGCGCACGGCGGATCTTGTAGCTGCTTTTGAACTCGTTCTAAAAACAGCAAAGCATGTGATGTTTCTTGACCCTCACCTTGATCCGGCCAGCCAGAAATATGCTGGATTCGCTCAGCTCCTCGATTGTTGTCGCGCCGACCGTGTAGAGATTCATCGAGTTTGCTATACAGGCATAAGCGGGCGCACGATTCCGTCGAATGAGGAATGGGAGATAAGTTTTGCAAAGGCGTTACGCCCTGTCGTGCAGGCAAGAGGATTCCACCTTGAGGTTTTCATATGGCCTGACGAGCACGATCGGCATCTCGTCACGAATCTGATGAGCTTTCATCTCGGCAATGGCTTCGCAACGACCACCTCGGAGAAAGCAAAGATGACGTGTTCCCGGTTAAGCAGAGTCCAGTCTGACTGCCTTCAACGAGATTACGACCCTCAAGTGAATGAGCCCCGACATCGCTTCGTAGTTTCACCTTAGCCAGCTACGATCAACATTTGTTTATCAATGTCTAAACTATCGTTGATTGCCAGCTCCCTGCCAAAGCCACGAAGACCAGTGCAAGAAATTGTTCATTAATGAGTTATAGATACTTTCCTTTATTGGCATGGCACATGCGCTTTACAGGCGCATGAATATCGATCCGAAAAGAAAGCAGTTCAGCGAAATATTGAATCTCCTCGCTGAGGAACTAGACATCTCTCCCACCAAACGAATGGATGCGGCAGAGAAGTATCGTGCTGTGTCCGACTGGTTGGCCGCCAAAGAGGGCAGTTGTCTCGAACGTTACAAACCTGAGATCTATCCCCACGGTTCCTTTCGGCTGGGGACTGTGGTAAGGCCGTTAGGGCGTGATGAATTCGATCTCGACTTCACTTGCGAACTGCAGATCAATAACTCTGCTAGGCCTGATCAAGTTAAAGGATTGGTCGGCCAACGACTCCTTGAGAATGGCCGCTATGAGGGCATTGCGACGCCATTGAACCGTTGCTGGCGCATCAACTATGCAGGTGATTTTCATATGGACATCATGCCAGGAATTCCAGATGTCGATCACGAGTTGGGGAACATTCTGGTTTCAGATCGCAAGCTTGCGTCTTGGATAAGGAGCAACCCTAGCGGCTATGCGAGATGGTTCGACGAGGTAATGAAGCCAATCCGAGAAACGATTCGTTTCGAGGTGAAGGCCAGCGTCGAAGCGCTCCCTGACGATAAGATTAAGACGCCTCTGCAGGTTGCCATTCAGATTCTGAAGCGCCATCGCGACCTCCGGTTTCAGCATGATCTCGATAATCGGCCAGGATCGATTATCCTGACAACCCTCGCAGCCAAAGCATACAACCAAGAAGAAGATCTCTTCTCCGCCATTCTCGCAATCGCAACGGGCATGCCTGATAAGATCGAACAGGATGGTGAAGGCCATCCCGTCGTCCTGAATCCAGCCAACCTCTCAGAGAACCTGGCAGAGAAATGGAAGGAGCACCCTGAGCGGCTGACGAAGTTTAAGAGCTGGCTGGCGGATGTGCGCACGGATCTCCATGCACTTCTGTCCAAAGGAGACCTGCCTTCGATTGCAGAACTGTTGGAGGATCGATTCGGCACCAGCGAATCTAAAGCGGCCATCAGGAAACACGGTGAACAGCTGAACGAATCTCACCGGCTCGGAAACGTTGTATTTGGAACCGGAACTATTGCTGTTGGTTCCCCAAGCATCGCAACCCCAGTCAGGAGGAACAGATTCTATGGCGCGTAATCAGTTGTCGATCCCGACAGTAAAAGAGCAACTACAGCGGCTGCTACTCGCAGAGCCGCTTTCAGGCACACCTTTCCGAACGTCCGACGAATTTCTTTGGCGTGGCGGCGTGAAACCATCGCCAGTGAACGGCAGCTACCTCGTGCAGATCTATTATCAGCGCGGTCGATTTCCAGAAACTAACGTTCTCTCACCAAAGCTTAAGCGGTATGAAGACAGACCATTGCCCCATGTTTACCCTGGGGAGCGGCTCTGCCTCTTCTACCCAAAGGCGACACCTCCAGAATGGACACCCGCGATGTGGCTTAGCGAGACTGTCCTCCCATGGACGGCCCTCTGGCTGATTTACTACGAACACTGGCTCGTCAACGGCGTCTGGTTGGGCGATGAAATTGACCACACGAAGGAGGAGACATCGCTATGAATCTCAACTTTCTGAATGTGTCGGTTTTCGGCGGAACGAACGTAGGAACCTCTTCCCTTCTTGAGAAGCTGAAGCGTCAATGGTGGAGTATCCGCCATAAGAATGATCGTATCCGTTTCTCCATATCCGCGCTCGTGCGAATACAGATCGATGACCAATACCTGCTAGTCATGGGCAATCGGGTACCCAAGTTTCAGCCTGTCGGGGGCGTCCTAAAGTTCTACCCAGATGCTTTCAAGGATCTCGAATCCTGTGGCATGCAGGCAGACAACATGTTTTGCCCTGACAAAGACAATCAAGACGACCTCCGTCTGTTGATACCGGGGCAGCGCCTACCTGATTTCCTAAGCTGGTACGAATCCGGCAAAGAGCGAGAACGGGATCCTTGGCGGGAGTTCTGCGAGGAACTTATTACGACTGGGCTCCTCGACGCAGCGACGTTTCCGTATGCTCGTTTTCAATACCTGGGACAGAAGCGCATGGGAATTGAGCGGAGCGATCACATCCAAGGCTATGAGTGCCGAATTGCAGAGATCTTCAAGCTCGTCCCCACAAAGACACAGGTAACCGCTCTCCGACGTTTGATTGAAGAAGAACCGACGCAAGATCGGTACACATGGGCGACAGCCGAGACGATTCGCTCACAAGGCATCATCCCCAAACAGCAGACCACCGCGAACATTTCGGACACTGCGCAATGGATTCTACAAACGCCCTGATGGGCTGACGCTCTTGAGATCGAGGGGCAGGATTCTGGGAGATTTGGCCGTTCCATCGGGACTCGTCCTGAAAGTGGGTCTCATCGGCGGATTTCGGCGCGTTGACGCTCGACGACGCATGGGCTGTGAAAACCGACTCGATAGCTCGGGGAACTCATCCACACTGACACCATCGTTGCCGTCCCATTGGTGTAAACATTTGTTTCGAGTGGTCTCAACATGTGTTGATGAATCGATGGTTTTCTAGCAGGAAATTAGTCTATAAAGCGTTCATAATACATGTGTTCCGCCAGAACAGTCCGGTTGGCATGTCCACTGCATTAATGTTGCGGTATGCAAAGGCACTTCTTCACTCTCCCAGACCTCGACTCAAACGCTGGCCCTCGCATTGCGGTTGCCCTGACAAGACGACTCCCTCGTATGAGCCTTCAAAGCGGCGCATCTCAATCAATTATCTCCGCCCCAGTCAAATTATGAGGTTTTCAACTGGCAACGGAGTCACTATAACGAACGAACGCGGCTTGAGGCTCGGACGGTAGTGGTCGGACTGAAAGACACGGTTTCATTGCATGGATGCACCTCTCAACATTAAGGACGCGAATGACTTGGTTCTCCGAGCTATCGGAAGAGCCGACTCAACGATGATCCTTGGATTTCTTCCGCTCTCGCAGGCTGAGGAAGACTCGGTATTGAGGACGGTGAAGGAGAAACTGCGACAATCCTTCCATCCTTCATTAGTCGGACTCCTTCGAGTCGCCCCTGCGGCAGTCGCCTATGCGCTTGCGGTCGCTCCTGCTAGGACTTGTCAAGGTGGGCGAGAATTTTGGAGCTGCTACAACGCGGACTTGGGAATCACGATTCAGCCGCTAGATCGTCCGCAAGTGACCAACGCCTTTCGAAAGGCCTGTCGTGAGGTCGGATTGCTCGACGGAACAATCGATGAAACCGCGCACAAGCACGTCGCGCCCTTCCTCTTTCAGGCCGGCATTCTTCACCGGTGGACGGGCCACCTGGCTCAGGGAGTGCGGCTGGCGCTTCAGGAATGCCCGGCACCTGAAGGTGACGATTGGCCAGCGCTGAAGCGATTTGCGGTGCGGGTGAAGCATAAGGTGCCCATCGCCCAGTGTAACTTGCGTGGATTGCTGGATACAGCAGTCGGGCCCTTGTTGGTTCGACGACTAGTCAGCGCTTACTCGACCCGAGATTGGGATGTGTTGCCGACACACTTGAAGGAATCGATTCGCGATGCGTTCGCAGAGTCAGGGCGTGGTGCCATTTTGAAATCTCCCCACCTCTTCTTCCAGGAAGCATTCGGGCGGATACAACTTGTTCTCCCAGCTCAAAGCAACCGATTGGCCTCTGCCGAGACTTTTTGGCGAATCGATGGAAGACGTTACTCCGGACGGGCGGAAACAACCATACCAGTGACCGAACTATCCGCCGCAAAGGTTGAGATCGAGCTTTGCGATCTCTCGGGTGGATTCTCGAACCAACATTTTGAAGTCGATTCCCGTATCGATCAAGAAACCCCGTTTCGAATCTTCCGAACAGATAATGGCCGGGAACGGAAATCCGACGCGGGCCGCAGTGCCGAACTCCCTCCCGGTAATTACACTGTTCTTATGCTCGAGGACGTCGTTTCCAACGACGAGGATTATGTGCAAGCTCTCGATGGACTTCGATCCATCGATATTGAACTTCGGCCTGGAGACGATGCCTTAATCCTAAGCCGAGGAGGGATGAATTGGTCGATCCGTCCTCAACTCAAACAAGGCATCTATGTCGACCGCTCCCGCTGTTTTGCGGCCCCGCTCGAAGACGACGGCGAGTTCTTGCACTACGGCGAAGAGCTGGGACTTGTCGCTTATTTCCCAGCCGATTCTATCACTGATTCAGTATTTCGAATCACGATTAACTGTTCGGTTATCGGCCCCTTATACATCGGTAAAATCGAGGCGCATGCTCCAGGGAAGAGCGTCTATATATTTCAAGATAATCTTCGAACGGCTGTCTCCAATGCGCTCTTTAATCTATCGCCCGGAATTCACCGGCTGGATATCAGCCTTTCTCACACTTCAGGTAGAGTCGACCACTCTCTTTGGTACTGGAAAGGCTTGGAGAGGGTTAGCGAGTCAGACGGATTCAAGTGCTCATCTCAGCCTACAAACATTAACCCACGTGCATGTCGTGGAGTTCGGGTAGAAGGAAAAGGTCTCTCGTTCGTGCCTGGCTACCATGCTCCCACCGTTCTGTTAGGGATCACATCACCCGAAGCGGTTCTGCGCCTTTCGCGTGCCGGCGTGCACGTAACCGTCAAAGAACCGGGAAGTGAATGGGATGAAGAACCCTCAGTCCGCGAACCCCTCGTGGTGACACCGAAAGATCGCCGCTTGCTTAGGTTCCGTTCTGGAGGATTTCAACGCTGGGAAATTATTGGTAACGAACGAACCATCGCGAATCTGAATCAGAATCGCGCAAGTGCCGTGCTATCGTTATCCGGCATCGCAAGCGAACTGGGCGGATCCGGCCGAATCGTCGCCCGCGGTGAAAACGGGAAAACAATCCCTCTCCTGTCATTCACACAGCCGTTGATGGCAACCAACCCAGCTTTCAAACAAGATCATGGTAAGGGAGAGGAGTCCTGGACTTTCAAAGTCCCTACCGAGGAATTGCACAGTCTCGGAGTAGCCGTAAGAAACCTCACAGAACAACCCAATCTGTCAGGGCAAGAAATCGCACCCCTAGTCCATTACAATGGCGAAGAATTTGAAGTGTCGACTCTCCAACATCGGGATGGCCAGATTGTCATATCTGCAAAGTGCGAAGGAAATCGTCAAAAGGTGAAGGTGAAAGCTTCCTTTCGAGTAAACGAATTAAACGACGAATGGTGGGCTTTAGACTTTTTCCGACGCACAGCTCCGGACGGAGAGTGGATTCCTTTAGAGTGCGCCGAACCTCACGGATACTCGAAGGTTCGCCTTTTTGCTTGGGGCTCCGTGTTTCCTCCAGACGATGCGGGCTGGTGGAGGCGGTTGAAGCGGGCGGGACGCCCCACCGAAGGAATACCTGAGGAGACAATGCTGGCTACGGCTCTGAGCGAAATGTCTGCGGGCGAACTGGATCAAGGTCTCGCTGCCTGCCGATCATTGCTTGGGTGGAAGTATCCGTCCGGTGTTTGGAAGGTAAATGCTCATCGTCTTCAAGACTTTCCAGTGCACCTTGGGCAACATAGGTTTGGAACGTGGGACGACTCCGCTGGATTATGGTGGAAACACGCAGCGATCGAATTGGATGAATACGCGTCCATTTCATCAGTTCCAATTACTCGGCAGTTCTTGTTTGGTTCTCAGCCCGCCAGTCTTCGCACGCCACGTGAGTGCTTAAGTGATTCTATCGGGCTTCGCACAGCCGTTGGAAGAAGCCTCGACGTGCCATTTCGAATTAGCACGGCCGGAAGTTTAAAGGATTACCTCATCCAAGGCTGGGAGCATGGCGAAATATCGGAAGAAATCATTCCGTGCTATGCGAACTTCATGGCGGTTCACACTGGAAAGGAAGCGGAGTTCAGACAGTTTTCGCTCAACCAATTCCTCACTGGAGGGGTTGCCGGTGTAGTTGGGTTAGAGGAACGAACGACACAACTTCACGAACAGTATCCTCGATTCGAAATAGAGGCTTTGTTAAGTCCGGAACATCTCCTTTTTTCAATTCGAGCACTCAATCGGCGCTGCCGAGTGGTCGATCAGGCCTCGCAAGGAGACGTGGAACATCCATTGGCGAGGGTGGCCCAAACTATCGAAAAAGTGTCGCAGCGGCTTGACCCTTTGGCTCCCCATATAGCCCAACTGCTTGGATGGAATAGCCAGAGATCCTTCATTTGGACGCCGCCTCTTCTTGAGAATCGATGGTCGGAAAAGATCGCTGAACTCACCTGGGTGGTTGCCGCCACCTCACGTCTCTCAGCTCACGAAAAACTTTCCAAAAGCGCCTTCGACCAAAAGCTGATTGACATCTTTTGTTCGCGCCAACCGTCAAAACGCAAAATCCAAAACCGGCTCTGTATTGTCCTAAGCCTCGCGCCAGAGCTTTTCTCTTTCTATGTCGCGCTCTTCGAACTGCTTTTCCCCATCAACTCCTCGAACTAGAAAAATGGCCACTCTTTTAGATCCAATCGAAATTGATCCCGTCCAACTTCAGGAAGATCTTCGCGATCGAATGCAGCGTTATCTATTGACCGCATTGCCGATCCACCGGCGCTTCCCACAATTGAGGCAGCAAGCCGAACATGAGCTATCCAGAAGTGCATCCCTTGTCAAAGGGCCCTATTTGGAGGCTTTACCAGATTTCCCGAAGGGCCGCTCGCTAGGCGAGATGGTTGAGGAAGGCATTCTTCATGAAGGGTTCCGGAGTATCAATCACGATGTTTTCAATCGCCCCCTCCATGTGCATCAAGACGACGCGATCCAGAGAGTGGTTAAAGATGGAGAGAACATCGTCGTTGCAACTGGCACTGGATCTGGCAAAACCGAGTGCTTTTTGTTCCCCCTGATTGACGCTCTTCTTAAGGAAAAGCTACGAGGGAAAACAGGTATCCGCGCAATCCTGGTTTATCCGCTTAACGCACTTGCCAACGATCAGCTGTATCGACGTATTGTTCCGATTCTAGCCAACGAGCTCCGTGACTTCGGAATAACCGTAGGACGCTATACGGGTCAAACGACGCCCGGAAAGACCCGCAGATTCTTTGAAGATCAGTATCTGGAGGATGATTACTTTCGCTCGATGTTTGGAAACTCGATCCCATCAAATTGGTTGCTTTCGCGGGATGAGATGCTGGACACACCGCCCCATGTTCTGGTGACGAACTACGCAATGATGGAGCATCTGCTCCTTCTCCCGAGAAACGCTCCACTGTTTCAGAACTCCGATTTGAAGTTTATTGTTCTCGATGAGGTTCACACTTACGCAGGTGCACAGGCAACGGAAGTTGCGCTCTTGCTTCGCAAGCTCAGGAACCGGTATGCCCCTAAAAGTGACATTCGATGCATTGGCACCAGTGCTAGTCTTGGGTCGACAGACGAAGCGAAGGAGAGGGTCATCCAGTTCGCTGGCCGCTTATTCGGTTTCTCATTCAACCGAGTAATCACCGCGAAGCGGGAGGCTCATCACCTATTACGATCCACCTCTTCTGCTACTGCCCTTAGCGCTGACGACTGGATTAAATTACACTCAATTCTTCGCAATGTGCGCCACCTTGACAATGAAGCATCGAGGAGAACGGCATGGAACGACCAGGCGATGGATGCGAACATCGATCTACTTGTCGAAGATGATTCCATTTCACTTTCTGAGTTGCTTTGCCGCGCTCTTGCTCGGGAGGACTCTGTTCGAAAAGTGTCTGGAATCCTCTCGGAAGAAGGCTTACAGAGCCTGGCCCAGTTGGCCGAACGCATTTTTCCAAATGCGAAGACCAAAGAGCAGGCCCAAGAAGCATTGACCGGACTTGTTGCACTGGGCGCTTATGCCCGGGAATCCAAAGATTCGTTTCCGCTGCTCCCAGCTCGCTATCATCTGTTCACAAGAGGCATCGAGGAGGCGACGATCGAGTTGGCGCACACAGACCAACAGCAGGAACATGCGATCAATCTAAGATTCAGGAGGGATTTCTGTGATCCTGAGAGTGAACGTAGCCGGTTTCGACTAATGACCTGCCGGAAATGTGGAGAACTCTACTTTGAAGCGTTTGAAAAGGGGCAGCGAATTATCTCCGAGCACGGAGGCAAGGGATGGCGAAGGGCTGTATTCTGGCTGAAGCCCAAAGACGCCTTTGTGATTCCAAGCGAATCATCAGAAGAGCAAGCTGAAGTCCGACAGACTCCTGATCCGGTATTCATTCATTTGGATTCAGGGCAGTTGAAGAGCATTCTCGACGACGCAGATGATTCCAGCGAATGGCTGGAGACTCACCGAGCGAGAATGGAACGGCCCAGTGCCGAAGAGTCTAGCAACAATCCGGATGCGCCTGCACGCGTCACCATGTGCCAATCGTGCGGCTCACTCGATCCCTCGGAGATTATTACCCCGTTTCATCCGGGTGACCAAGCGTTGTCTTCAACGATCTGCGAAGTTCTCTATTCACATTTGCCGACATCGAAGAACGAACAGGAAAGATTCCGTAAGCCTGGGCGTGGAAGAAACCTGCTAGTCTTCAGTGATAACCGCCAGGACGCTGCCTTTTTTGCCCCCAATTTCCAACGATCTCACGAGGATCTACTCGTGAGGAGAGCGATTGTTAGAGCGCTAAAGAAAGAAGGGCAGACTACTCTCACAGGACTTGCTGATGTGCTGTGTAATTCGCAATATACACTCAAAGGAGGTCTCACCAATCGAGATGGCAAGCGAGCGAAGAATGTGGAACTTGCTTCAATCATTCGTGGGAAGATATTCGTTGAGTTTTGCTCGCCGGGTGGAAGTCGAGTGTCGCTGGAAGATTTGGGGTTGGCAATCGTTGAGTATAAGATGATTGATTTGAAAGACCTCGCCCAGCGAGCACGTGTCCCTTCCGAGATTGGGCCGAGTTTGATTCGCTGGGTTCTCGATTCGATTCGACTCAATCGTGCCATTTCGATGCCAAGTGAGATACGTTCGGATGATGATTTTGTGTGGGGCGTGTATTCCAAATCTGATGATCGACGTTATACCTTGGAGACGGAGGATAAGCAGGCCCGTTTTCGCATGTTGCCTCGGCGAAGGGACGATGGCACGGCATACTTGAACAGATATGTTGATGTGTTTAGGGACGGGTTGAAGATCGACGAATGGGAAAGCGTCATTCGAAGAATCTGGGAAGTACTAATAGATGATTACGAAGATGCGATCCTTCAACCTGATCCAGAAGGATCTCCTCTAAAGGTGCTCGATCATCGTTATCTTGCCGTGCGATTGAGGAGCGACGACGAACCGGTCTTTCGCTGTAATAAATGTTCCCGTATCAATAGCTACACGCTTGGAAACGTCTGTACGCAATGGCGATGCAACGGAAGAGTGGAGCAAGTCGACCCGGCTGAGTGGAAGTCTGAGATGGAGCGAAACCACTATCACTTTCTTTACGCCGCCTTACCTGAAATGCCTTCCGTGATAGCAAGAGAGCACACTGCTGCAATCGCAACGCACGTTAGGGAAAGTATCGAAAAGGAGTTTAAGGCTGGGGACATTAACCTGCTCTCTTCATCGACGACTATGGAGATGGGCATCGACCTGGGTGATCTTGAAGGCGTCATGTTGAGGAATGTGCCCCCGGAAATCTCCAACTATCAACAGAGAGCCGGTCGCGCTGGAAGGCGCGCCCAAGCTGCACCGGTAAGCATCACGTATGCACGAAATCGGAGGTACGATCAGGACATATTTCGCCAGGCGGAGTCTTTTCTTGCCAAGGAGCCAAAAACTCCATTTGTTCACTTAGGCAACGCCAGGCTTTTCCAAAGGCATCAGTTCTCGATTATAGTAAGTTTCTACCTGAATCATCAGGGACTTTCAGGGACTGGCGTTCAAAGCGGACAGCTGTTCGGCCTTCCAAAATTCCTACTAGACGGCGGGGCCCTTGTTCCAGAAGTGGGTGGACATCCCTCATTTTCCGAATCTGACGAGGAATCCTTTAATTCAAGAATAACGGAGTGGCTGACCGGGGTCGGAGCGAACGATGCCAAGCGCTTGGCCCGAGATTTATACTCTTCCTTGAAACCCAGCCTGACCGACGATGAGGCCAGTGCCCTGAAGCTTACGAGCAGCACGCTTGAGCACGCCTTCCTTGCCGCTGTTCGAAAACTGGCTCGTAGCTTTGGAGATAGATTCCGGCACTATATGGAGAAAGCAGAGGAGTTAAATGAGAGTGGAAAGACGGGCGTCGATAAGATGCGCAATCGTGCTTACCGGTGGGCAAATCTGCCGATTGTCAACTTTCTAGCCAAGCATGGCATTATTCCCACCTACTCATTTCCTGTCGACAGTATTGATCTGGAGGTCTTGCAAGGCGGTTGGAATACTCGTTCAGATATTGAACTGTCGCGTGACGCTCGTCTCGGTATCGTAGAATATGCGCCTGGTGCTGAAGTAATCGCCAATGGCCGTGTATGGACTTCTTGTGGAATATCGCAGCATCCAAGGGAGTTTATGCCGCCCTTCTACTATAAAATTTGTGAGACTTGCAGACACATCGAGGCTTGGCCAGATCGAGAACTGATACCGAACAAGTGCAGCAGTTGTAACGCTGTAATTGAGTCTGGCACTCGGGTGTTCATTGAACCGAGGGGCTTCACCACCGCAGTCGGAGATAGTAATGGGAAAGAACCTGGCGCTAGACGTGAATTGCCACCAGCGGCATTGGAGACTCAACTCATTGGCAACCCTCCAGATCACCTATTTCGTGGAAGCGACTTGGTTCGAGTGGAATGGGCTCACCAAAATGCACAAGATGGAAGGATGGTCGTAATAAACCGCGGTGTCGGTGAAGGGTTTGTGAAGTGCGCTTGTGGCTACTCGCATACGGTAACGCATTCAAGAAGGCAGGTGGAACCGCATCGATCTCCGTACACAAACGATCAATGTGAACAACCGCCGTCTTCCTGGAGATTCGATCTCGCTCACACGTTTCATACTGACGTGCTTCAGATTCGATGCCGCGTAAAAGTGCCTGACCCTCAATTGCCTGATCCGCTGGCCGACGCTCGTCCGGCTCTAGACGGAATCGCGAGATCTGCATGCGAAGCTGTAAGGTTGGCGTGTTGCGAAATCTTAGAGATTCCTGAAGGTGAGATCTCGTCGACTTTCCGCTGGCTGCCAAACCAGTCTTTGGAACTCGTATTGTTTGACAACGTTTCGGGAGGAGCGGGATATACAGGAAAGATTTACGAACTCAACGCTTCTGACATCTTGCGCCATGCGAGGGAATCGATTCTTGAGTGTCCTGATAATTGCACAACCAGTTGCTCGAAATGTTTACGGAGCTATTCGAATCAGTATCATTGGGATGCCTTTCGACGCCACGACGCAATCAAGTGGCTCAATTCAGTTCTCCGCGTAAGACGAGCTGATCCGCGCATTCAGCTTGGTGCTCAGCAAATCAGGAAGGAGCAGGTTAGTACTATCTGTGAGAAAGCCTCGCGCATCGTGCTAAACAGAGATCGGTTCGGAGATTTCTCGGGGGGCTTGGATGGTGATGAAAACGGACGAGAAAAGCCTGTCGCAGACAGCTTCCCGGAGTGGAATCGAATCAACCAATGGATCGCTACGGGAACGAAAGTCACCATAATCTGTCGCCAGTTTCCACAGTTCACAGATGCATCACTCCCACGTGCTCGACGTTTCGCAGAAATTATTCTTCCACATGTCAGATCGGGAATGCTCCGGCTGATGGCAAGAAGGGAATTTGCCCTTCAAGACGAAGACGCAAACACACCGGAGGCTGCGCTGATCGATGACACCACGGGTAAGGCAACATTAGTATATGACACCGGTGGTGGTGGTGCAGCTCTGGAGCGGCTTTGGTCAGACGAGCTACTGGCTCGCGACATTCCCATCAGCGATCTACAAGGCATTGAAGCCGGAGAGGAGTTATGCATTAGTGAACTTGAGCGACCTAATTCGATCATGAGGTTTCACTACGCGAGTGGGATGGCGCGCAACATCGCGCGCGATTTTTCGTTCCTCGCACTTGGAAAACTCGGACGCTTGGAGATCACCGACCGCTACATGGCGGCCGGTCATCGGCAGAAGGACGCTCTTGAGTCATTCATCGGTGCAATTGCAGACTTGTGGAGTGTTCCCCCGGCTCAAATAGTGTTTTGGCACGGGCCTGCTCGCGATCTGATTGATCGTGGAGACTGGATTAGAACTATGGACGAGGTCATTAGGAATTTACGGGCGGATGCTCGTTTTGAGGATACGAAGTTTCGAAACGAATTCAGAGGATCAATGCGCGTTCGAAATTTTCATGATCGACGAGTTGTTGCGCATTTCTTGGACGCAGGAACAGCGCAAACGAACCAGGATTCGAGCCCTACACCTCGAAGGCGACGAAGAAATAGACAAAGAACCGAAGACGTCATCCGCCGCACGATTACCGCAGAGCTTACAGGAGGAATAGATCTTCTAATGAACAATCGAGAAGAAACGACGGTTTTCGTAATCGATCCAGAGAATTAAACCGTTTAGTCAAACGCATTTTTTATGATTAATTCCTCAATCACAAATTATCAAACGAGTTTTAGGATTGCTCGCGATCATCATAGTGGCCAGTTCGATAATATTGTGAAATGCGTTTATGATTGGTTATGCACGAAAGAACGTGACTATTCTCTGCGGAACAACTGGGTTCGCTTTAAATTTCGCGGGGAATGGCAGTCACTCTATGGCTCAGGTTCTAGAATTGAAACAGATACATTCCTTGAAGACGACCTTCACTCGTGGGTCGCAGAATACACTCACTCTGACCGAGAGCTTGGATCGCAGCGATTCTGGCATACACAAATAGGAATTCGAGAGGGTATATCTGATCATGTGGTTGCTATTAGAGTTTCCTACTCTTGGAATCAAGATTCTCTCGAAGTCAATCAACCAGCTCCAGATCCTTCCGTTCCATACTTTGTCCGCACTCTCATCCGAAAGTTTAAACCGTATAGTGGCCGAAAGGAGTTTCGGCTAATTCAAGAGCCAGTGACCCTTTTCAAAGTTGGGCAAGGCCAAGTGCTCAGAGAATTCATCCTTTCGATTGATCGCAAGTACCCGCTAATCGTTTTCAATGGGGATAGTCCCGCTCAGTTGAGCGAGGCGAAGGCATTGGCAATAAAGCTCGCAGGCAAAGCTCAGGTTCTTATCATAAAAGAGAATCCAGAACTTGCTGAGGAATTAAGATATGTGCTTGAGCGAGACTATCAAATTCGATTCGGCCAAATGCGCGTGTTTTTCCCCGTTAATGTACGCAGGCCGATGCCCACGAAACATCGCTGGTTTGACGTCTCGTCGCCATTCTATCAAGAGCAAAGACAGGGCATCATCAACGGCCTTCTCAGGAATCACAATCTGGTGGAACAGGGGGCGATCTCATCGCTGCAAGATATCCGAAGGCTTATCAGTCGGTCTAAGCTGGAGAAATTGAAACAAACCGAGATTGGGGATTCAGCTAATCTGGACGAGATCTTTCAGTTCGTCAAAATTGCTGAAAATGAGCGCGATGAGGCAAAGGCTGAGGCCGCTGCCTATGCCCAGCAAGTGGACGAGTTGGAAGCGACCGTGAGTCAACTGGAGTGGAAGGAGAAAGCCCTCGAAACAATTAATGGAGGGAACAGTTCCACGGTTGAATCTAGTCTATTTTCGTTACCTAAGAACATTCTGGAGGTTGTAGAGGCGGCAGCGAAGATTCATGTGGGGCGGTTGGAGTTTTGCAAAGAAGCGTTTAGTTCCGCCGAAAGAGACAAGTCCTGTGAAATGGTTGCAGAGGCCTGGGAGATAATTTCGCATTTAGCTTCAACGCTTCATGAGCTCAAGTTTAAAAGCTCTGATCCAGGCGATATCGCGCAGCGATTTACTGATGAATCTGGTTATGAATACGCGAAAACTGAAGGAAAGGCAACGAAGGCCGATGCACGACTTCGCGGGTTGCGAAGGATTAACCATAAGGGAAGAGATTTCGAAATATGGCCTCACATCAAGAAGGGGTATCCTCTCATTGATTCAGGGG
>JAGROY010000155.1 GCA_020439995.1 Verrucomicrobiia bacterium | reverse complement strand
AACCACCATCTTTTGCCAAGTATGCGCTCGTTGTTACAACTTCTATCGTACATCCTCATCCTCACAGAGTTGGGCTTCGCTCAGGCGGTGCCTTCGATGTTGCACTATCAAGGGAGCTTCGATGCCAATGGCGTGCCCTACTCGGGGCCGGCGACGATGCGGTTCGCGCTCGTCAGTCCTGACGGTGGGACGACCCACTGGAGCAACGACGGCACCAGCGTTGGCGGGAGTGAACCGACGACAGGAGTCTCCGTGATATTGGAAAATGGTGCATGCGCCGTGGCACTTGGTGACGTGGGACTGGCAAACATGCGAGCACTGAAGCCTTCTGTGGCTGCCTCGGCGCCGGACTTGCATCTTCGCGTTTGGTTCGACGATGGCGTGAATGGATCCCAACGGCAGGAACCGGATGCTGCCCTGGCATCGGTGCCGTATGCCCTGGTGGCGGCGGGGCTTGCTCCGGGTGCCCCGCTGGAGCTCGCAGGTACGAATGCCTTGCGGCTAGTCGGTTATGCTCCTTCCCTTACGATTCAGGATAGCAACTCTAACAATGCCAGATCCTCCATCCAGGGGGCCTTCGGCGATGTGAATTTGTTCACTGAAAGCTATCTGTCAGGGGCCAATCCTACGGCCTTTCTTCACGTCGATTCCTCAACGGGCAGCGTTGGTATCGGAAGTCCAGAACCGACGAGTAAGCTGGAGGTGGCCGGCACAGACGCCATTGGCATCATTGGTTTCGCGCCGTTCCTGACGTTCGCCGACAGCAATGCGGGGTTTGCAAGGGCGCGCATCCAGGGCGCGTATGGGGATGTGAATCTGTTCACCGAGAGCTACCTGTCAGGGGCTAACGCGTTTGCCTTTCTTCACGTCGATTCCTCCTCGGGCAATGTCGGCATCGGGAGCCCGGAGCCGACCAGCAAATTGGAGGTTGTTGGGCAGGATACACTGGCAGCGATCGGTTTCCAGCCATTCATCACGTTGAAAGACAGCAACGCCGGCTACGCCCGTGGTCGCATCCAATCGGTTGCGGGTGAGATTCTGTTGGAGACGGAAGGCTTCATCACAGGCACCGCGCCTGACAGCTATGCGAAGCTGGAGAATGACGGGAATTTTAGCGTCAAAACGCTGACAATCCGTGGCGGTTCCGACCTCGCGGAGCCCTTCGCCATGAGTCACGAAGGCATCGAGCCGGGAGCGGTGGTGGTGATCGATGCAGACGTCCCTGGCAAGCTCCGCCTGAGCATGGAGGCTTATGACAAGAAGGTTGCGGGCATTGTCAGTGGGGCGGAAGGGATCCATCCGGGCATCTCGATGATTCAGGAAGACATGCTAGAGCCCGGAGACAATGTGGCGTTGTCAGGGCGCGTCTATGTCGATGCGAATACGAGCGCTGGAGCGATTGAACCCGGCGATCTCCTGACGACTTCCGACGTGCCCGGCCAAGCCATGAAAGCGGCTGACCACGAGCGCGCCCAAGGAGCGATCTTGGGCAAAGCCATGACGCCACTCCACCATGGAAAGGGTCGAGTGCTTGTGCTCGTCACGCTCCAATGAGGTATTTTGATGAGCACGCCAATGAAACACATGATCTTACGACTGTCCTTTGGCGCGGTGGTATCGGTCGTGTCTGCACAGGATGTCTACGTTAATCAAACAGGTTCGCTTGGGCCGGAGCGGAACAGCGCTGCCCATGGCTTCCATCTGGTAGAGGCTGCGGTGAATTCCCTATCCCCTGATGGCGGCACTGTGCACATCGCCCCGGGGAACTACCGGGAGCGACCCACCCTGAGGAAACCGGCACTGCTGACGCGGGATCGAAATGCTCCTGGCAAAGTTACGATAGGTGCCGATCCTGGCATCGTTGCTGAAACTACGCTGCGGTTCCAGGCCTACAATTGTCGGCTGTTCGATGTTGCTCCAGGCCAAGCGTTTGCCGACGGATTGCGGGCGGAGTTTTTCGGCGAATTCTTTGCCGAAGCTCGTCTCTCGCATGACTTTTCCGCCGTTTGCGAAGTCTGGGAGACCAGCCCAACGGGGACGCTATTCTTTGACACGTTGCGGCAGCGCAGTGGCTATCCCCATGGATTCTATGGAGGCGATTATGGGGAAATCCGCCCGAACAACTCCGGACTCGGACTGCTCAGCAACCATTCGCTTGAGCGGGCAGAACAACACGTTTTTGAAAACTGCACGGCCGAAGATTGCCTTGCCGCCAAAGGGTGGATTCAGGCCGACATTACCAAGGATGGTTTTCAAGTCCGGCTTTACATCACACACACTCAAGCCTCAGGCACGGTAATCCCGCCCACCGAGGCCACGGACTCCGTTCGACGTGAGCAACTCGAGAGCATACGGGGATCGATCGAGCACTTCCTGACCAACGTTCCAGGAGGTGTGGCCATTCTCATGGGAGACATGAATGTCGTTGGTGAAAGCGGCGAGTATCCTGTCTTTTCGCAAGTGTTCGAAGCACTTGGGGGGCATGACGCGGCGAGGAATGCCGCTAACGGGTTCCCATTCGATCAACCTGGCCAGGCGACCACGTTTCGCCCCTCCGAGAACAATCTCGCGGCAAAGTTCTGTTCGGGATGTGTCGATGAACGGCTCGACTATGTATTTTATTTTCCCAGCAAAGACGGGAAGGTAGAGGTGCAACCGGTTAGCGTTGATGTTCTTAAAGGAGTGATCTCCGGTGCCAGAACGCTTACGGTGGACGGCTTTACCACAAGTCAGTTGTCAGACCACTATGGGCTGAGGGCGGAACTTCATCTAAGGCGCCTCCGATGAGCCTCTCGAATCTCATGATGTCAGCGGCACTGCGAGGGGGGCGCACGGCGGCCACGGCTATTTTCATGGTTGTTTCCTTTCTCGATCCTGTGGACGCCCAGCTGCCGGTCAGCGGTCGGCCAGTGCCCAAGCTGGAATCGCTCGACCAAGAAATGTTGGATTTCATGAGTGCCCCAGGGCGCACCATCGGTGCGGGTGTACTGGGCGTCAGTCGGGGTGGACGAGTGATTTTCCTCCGTGCCTACGGGCGGCTGCGAAACAACGACTCGCTTCCTGAAACGGCGCTCTTCCGCATTGCCAGCGTGACCAAGCCGGTGACGGCGGCAGCGATCCAGCAGCTTGTCGCGGACGGCACGCTGGGTACTGCTGGACTGGCGAGGCGGGTATTCAATCTGAACGGCAACAGTGGCGTGCTGGCGGTCATGCCTGGCTCGATGGGTGTGGGTGATGCGCGCTTCGATCAAATCACCATCGGCCATTTGCTCAATCACAGCGCAGGCTGGGATCGGAACCCTCAGCCGATCGCGAATCCCTGGATTCAAGACTACCCAATCACGCGTGTGCGGGATGCAGGGATCGCCATGAATCAGCCTGCAAACCTCCCAAATCGCAGGCAGCTGATGAACTGGGCGCTGGGATTTCCTCTCGACTTCGCTCCAGGCGCGGCGAGTTACCAGCACCTCGTCCCCGTTCCGGATAGCAAGCCGCCGACCGCCACTCTCCAGTCGGGTATGCCCGGCGCTGGCTGGACTTATTCCAACTTCGGCTACCTCGTTCTAGGCGAAGTGCTCGATACGGCGGCTCCCGGCGGCTATCTCGGCTATGTTGGCGCCAACATCCTCAGTCCGAGCAACTGGGTGCCGTCGACCGACTGGAGGTTGGCAGCGACACCGCAGGCGCAGCTCGATCCTCGCGAACCAGGCTACGTCAGCCGCCTCGTTGGCAGCAGTGTTTACGACTACGCCGACCCCATCGACCAAGTGCCGCTTCCCTATGGAGGATACCATCTCGAGACAATGATGGCTCATGGCGGATTGATCGCCTCGGCACAGGCGATGCTGCGGTTCGGGAATCTCTACTCGGTGGGCTACACGACAACGGGTGTCGGGGCGATGCAGGTAAATTCGATCGGAAGCCCAATCACCTCGGACTCCCCCATGGCTCCAGATGCCTCGCACACCGGTGCCTTGCCCGGCACCAGCAGCATCCTTCGCCAGATCGGTGCCGGGCCCGGCAGGGAAGATGATGTCGTCATCTACATCGCCTTCAACGAGCGGGACGAATCGGAAGTAAACGACGATTGGGCATTCGCGGCCTCCAATTCCGTTCTCAATCGGCTCAATTCCGTCCCCCTGGATGGCTGGCCTAGCGCCACCTGCGATGGCTACTGGGTCGACCTCGGCCAGGAGAATTCAAACGTAGGCCACGGCGGATACAATTCAACGTTTCACGGGTTCCAGACGTCGATCAACCGCGCTGGAGAAGGCAGTTACCTTCGCCTGAAGCCGGGCAGCCAGGCATGGGCCGGGCACATCACCAAGCGCCTGGTAATCGACGCTCCCGAAGGCGTGGTCACATTGGGAAGAAACCCCTGAAGGCCATGCCGGCGAGAGAAATCAACCATCGACCATTCAGCGCTACCATGAGAATTTCATCGTCCACCCTCGCAGCCCTTGTCACGGTAATGCCCCTTACAAACACCGCACCTGCTCAGTGGCTCGACTCAGGCGGCGTTGCTGCGAAGTCTGCGAGTTATTCTTCTCGCAGCAGCGTCGGGCAGTTCGTCGGCGGTGCGGCTGCATCGGCAAGTTATACTGTCAGGCACGGCCTGGCCCGCATCCCGGGGGTGGGGACGGGAGAGAATCTTTTGAACAATGGTAGCTTCGAGGACACGGCGAATACATTCGTCTCCGATGGCCGAGGCGTGATGTCGATTCCTGACGGAGCCACCACCATTCCCGGATGGACGGTGGTCGGTGCGGAGTTGCTTTGGGGAGACAATACCAACGCTTTCGGGCCGACGACGCCTTTCGGCACCAAGTCGGTGGAGCTGACAGGGTATCACGATGCAGAGCCGTTTGCGGAATTGACCCAAACAATCGTTACGGAACCTGGCCAGCACTATCGCATCACGTTTGCGCTGGGAACCTACGCGGGTGCAGGATGGAGCGGTGTAGTCGGTGTTGAGGTCAGTGCGGGCGACACAACGCGTGCGTTCACGGGCAGTGATTGGAGAGCGGTTCGTATGGAGTTCACTGCCACCGACGCGGCAACAGAGATCCGCTTCCGTGGAACGCTGGCCCAAGTGAATTTCACTGGGGTGCCCGTCTATCTCGGTCTCGATAATGTCATTGTCAGTATCTCTAACGATCCTCCCACGACCTCAGGGCTCATCGTATTCGACGACAAAAACGCATTCCTGACTGACACCAACGCGGCGTCCGCAACCGGGCCTCTGCCTCAACTTGGAACCGTACACGATTTAGCCGCCGGACAAGATCCAGCAGAGAGTCCTTTCATCGGATCGCTGCGTTTCACCGCTGCCCCAGGTGGCGACAATGTCTGGATCGGCATTGATGCGCCGGGGATCGACGACTGGTATGGCCCGCTGCCTGGAAATGACATTGCGCTGGGCGTCGAGCGTCTCGAGGTCTTGTCCAACCGGCCGATCCATGCCTTTGGTTTTGATTTCGCCGAGCCCAACCTGACCATGCCTGAAGGAGGAGGTGTTCCCGTTGATTCTGAATTCGAAGTCGTTGTGATGCGTGGCGGCCGCGAACTTGACCGCTTCCGATTCAACGCTCCGGATGACGAGGTGTGGTTTGTTGGCTTCCGTTTGGATGAGGCCTTTGATCGCGTGCGAATTCTTGAGATCACCGAAGGTGGCACTGCGGATGATGAATTCTTTGGCGAGTTCTTCACGGATGCGCCGCCGTTTGTCCTTGATGGTGAACCAGTCGGTGTGTCCCCAGACGAGGGTTCGGTTCAGGTGAGTCTAGGCTGGCCTGGCGACACGGGCACTTGCGTGATCTTGCAGGGCTCGGATGACATGTCCATTTGGGAGAATATCGCCAAGCTCATCGTCAATGCTGATGGTTCCGCGCAGCACACGGAAACACTTAACGAATTGATTTCACGGCGCTTTTACCGACTCATCGAATGTCCCAAGGAGGAGTGATTGCACAAAGTATCGCCAACAGATTAGAATTCTGGCAACGTGAATGCGTTGCCATGAAAAGCCGCCCCGGCACCCACCAAGCAGTTTCCGATACCCTCGACGGGCAAGCCGCGAGGTTCGCCACCACGCAGTGGACGATGGTGCTGACTGCGGGGGCGGACGGGCCAGGCCGCACCGTCGCCATGGAGCGGCTCTGTCGCCTCTATTGGAAGCCGATCTATGCCTTTGTCAGAACGCACGGCAGGAAGCCAGAAGACGCTGCCGACTTGACACAATCCTTCTTCGCCAAGCTGATCGCCAATGACGGCCTGGCAGGATTGCAAAGAGAAGGAGCGCGTTTCTCCACATTCCTCCTCACTGGCTTGAAAAACCATGTGCGCAATCAGCACGAAAAAGAAATGGCCCGGCGGCGTGGCGGAGGAGCCGTTACGTTTTCACTGGATGAAGCGCACGCGGAATCCTGGTACGGGCGGGAACCAACAGACGGCAGGACTCCCGAGCAAGCCTTCGAAAGAGGCTGGGCGGTGGCCATGATGGAGTCTGCCATGGAAACGATACGGTTGGAATGTGAGTCTGCCGGAAAGGGCGAGTTATTTGCCTTGCTTAGTCCATTCCTCAGCCGCGAACCGGAGCGCGGCGAATACGATCGCGTCAGCGAAGTGGCGCAGATGAAACCAGGAACGGTAGCCGTTTCTGTGCATCGCCTGCGCTTGCGCTTCCGAGACTGTCTGCGTGCGGCCCTTGCGGAAGGCGGCGATCCCGATGATGAACTACGCCATCTCCGGCGCGTGCTCTCCTTGACCTGACATGGATCCAGGGAAGGAGATCTGCTCCCGCTGTGGAGGCGTTCTAAATAATGGCTTCTGCCCGCACTGTGTCGCCGCCATTTGTCTTCCGCTCGGCGATCATCTGCCGGCGCCGACTTTGGAAGGTTTTTCTGGATACGAGATCCTCAGCGAGATTGGTCGCGGAGGCATGGGCATCGTCTACCGTGCGAGCGATCCAACGCTGCGGCGCGAAGTGGCTCTGAAAGTCTTGTTAGCCGGTCGGTTCGCCGACGCCAGACTACAGCAGCGATTTCGACGGGAGGCAGAGGCGGTGGCATCGCTCAGTCATCCTGGGATCGTGAGAATCTTCGAGTTCGGTGAGGAAGATGGCATGCCCTGGTTCAGCATGGAGTTAATCCATGGGACGAGTTTGTCCGAGGCCGTCTGGAATCGCCCGATGCTGCCGAACCGTGCGGCTGGCGTTGCCCTGCGCATCGCCGAAGCCCTGGCACACGCACACGCGCAAGGTGTGGTGCATCGCGACTTGAAACCAGCTAATGTTCTGCTGGATGCCGTCGACGCGCCTCACCTTGTGGACTTCGGCATTGCAAAGTTGGTGAGGGATTCCGCGTCCGACACGTTCTCATCAATGACGTTGACGGGCGCAACGTTGGGCTCTCCAGGATTCATCGCGCCAGAGCAGGCCTTTCCAAAGGCATCGAAGGATCAAACCGGGCCAGCGGCAGACGTCTATGGGTTGGGCGCGATCCTCTACTTCCTTCTCACCGCGCGCCCGCCGCACCAAGCGCCATCACTGGAGGCGTTGTTGCTCGCCATCCGCGACGATGATCCGCTGGCCCCGCATCAGTTCGCCAACGGCGTGCCACGCGACCTTGAGGCCATCTGCCTGCAATGTCTGCGCAAGGAACCGGATCGCCGATATGCTTCCGCGAACGCTTTGGCAGCCGATTTGCGCCGATATCTTGACGGCGACCCAGTGCACGCACGACCTCCTTCCACACTCACATTGCTCCGCTCCTGGATTCGTCGGCATCCGGTTCACGCAGTCATGATCGCCGCAGCAATCACGGTCACCGCGCTCGTCATTGCGGGTTCGCTCAGACTAGCGAAAGTGCACGGCGATCTTGAAAGGCGTGCTAATCTTATTGCAACTGCAAGCGGCTTGCTGTCACAGCGCGTAGGAGCCTGGCGCACCAAAGCCATGGCAGCACTGGACGAAGCGTCACGGATCCAGCCATCCGACCAGATCCGCAACATCGCCACCGCGTCCCTGGCATTGCCACAGATCGAACCCCTAGGAACGGGGCAGGTAAAGACGACTGTTGTGCCACCGGATTCCATGAGCCGGGATGGAAGCCAATTCGCTCGCGTGACCGGCGAGCACATCGAGGTGATCGAACGCGCATCAGGCGACGTCGTGACACTAGTAGACTGCCCCTCGACCAACATCTCACTCTTGAAGCTTGACGATCGCGCTTCACGAATCGCCATTGCGATCAAAACACAGGTAAACCTCTGTTCGCTGCCTGACGGGAAGCATGAGATTACTCTGACACATCCACAGCCAGTACTCAGTGTGGACTGGGCAGGGGAACTCATCGCCTGTGCCTGTGCCGATCGCTTTGTATACATCTGGAACGACGACGGCACCTTGCGCCATCGGCTTGCGGGTCACGAAGGTGATTTGCCATTCGCGCGTTTTCGTGATCGCGGTCAGGAACTCATCACCATGGCCAATGACAAATGGCTGCGCGTATGGCACGCCGCGCGCGGCGACGAAATCACTCGCCTGCAAGCCCAGGAAGAACATTGCCTGCCATTGTGGTTTGAACAGGATGGCAAGACGCTTCATTCAGGCGTCGTCGGTGGCGGTGAAGCCCGATTCCGCATCGACTGGTCGCCAAGCCTGGAAGTGCTTGCTCCACCCGCACCCGAACCTCACCCAGAGAGCGTTGGCACGCTAGCGCTTCACCCAGACGGCGATCTCGTTGCTACCGTCGACGAGAAGGAATGTCGCCTACGCAGCTTCCGTGACGGACGCTTGCTAGCGACGATCGCTAAGGGGCCTGCCGAATGGATGCACGTGCGTTTTTCCCCATCTGGCGATCGCTTCTGGGCCTGCGGATGGGACAATGGAATGGTTTCCATTCCTATCGAACGCGATGTGAAAGGCGCAGTAAGCCTCGGTTCGATCACCGCTCCTCGATATGGCGCAGGGCACTTGCTCTACGATATCAGCACCAATGGGCGACTAGCACTACTCGCAAACACCAGCGACAGCGATCCCCACGTAAGCGTTGTGTCCCTCGACAGCGAAACCGAGATCATCCTGCCGCAAGCCAAGTGCCTAACAGCCGCCTTTTCAAACGACCAGCGATTCGTGATCACCAGTGGCTACGACAAGCCAGGCGCAACCGTGTGGTCGATTCCGGAAGGTTCGGAAATTCACCGCATCCCAACGCGAGCACTCGTTACGGCAATACTTTTCAGCCCCGATGGAAAGTGGCTCCTGCTCGCCACCGAAAACGGTAACTTTCGAATGCCCGTCGACCAATTTGACGCCCTCCAAGAAATTCCCAATGCTGGCCGGCTCAATGCCTCTGTATGGAGCCCACGCGGAAACGTCATCGCCAGCCTCGATGGCAAGACGATCATGCTACTTGACGCGCTAACATTAGCCGAGCGCAACCGCTTGATTCTACCCGAATACCTCGGCTGGGTGGGTAATGCTAGACTCGCCTTCGATAGCACTGGAAGATACCTTGCCGTCCACACGGCACTTGGAACCGTGGCGCGCTGGGATCTTGATTCTTTGCGGTAGATGATGCTTGAGCTTCGGCTCTTGCGAACACCGCGGTTCATTTGCCGACGCTCGATTTTTGGGACATGACGGCCGCAGTTTTCGATCTCATTGGTCGGCTCTCCGTTGCTTTTTCTTTGCGCTCTCCGATTCACCCAACTGCTTTAAACTTAAATTAAACAACTCTTCACGCAATGTGCTGATCGCATTCGAAGTCCGAGGCCGCCATCCGAGCGCCTTCCATTAGTTAACAGTTGCAGCTAGATTTCGCTGCAATTCGACGATTGTTTCTGGCTCGGAAAATGGCACGTTCGTCGATTCTGATCGTCCTGCTTAGATCGAGATCAGTCGGATCGGATGGAAGTTCAAATTGTGCTAGAGCCGGCTTCGCGTAATTTCCTGCCATTAAGTGCGGCTCCGATAAACGTGTAACGCACCAGACGATCATACATAAGAAGAAGCGTTGCCGTGGAAAAGGCGCAGACGAAGATCAGTTTGATCAAGCTTGGCAGATTCCAAGGGGCGACGAGAATCTGCAGAGCAATCACCACTGGCAAATGAGCGATGTAGGTTAGAGCCAATAAGCGGCGTCGGAGAGATAACGAATCCTCGGGCTGGCTCGATAACAGAATCGGTTAAACATGCCGATGGCGGCATAAATCGCCAGCCAAGTATAGGTCGCGAGGCTTACTGAGTAGAGGAAGTGCAACGTCGCGGATTCTCTCTGGTGATGAAAAAAATGGAGGGCTGCCGCCAGCGCGGGCATCGCGAGAACCGCCCAGAGCACCCATCGGCGTCCGGCATTGCTGACGAAGGCCGAATCCGCATAGCTGAGCGCGCCGACTCCGAAAAAGATGCTGTAGTAAAAGAATTTCGGCGGCCATGGCAGCAGCCCAGTGGCGGTGTCGGGGCCGAAAGTCTGCCGCATGAGCCATTGCGCGGCGGCTGTGATTGGCAGCAGCCAAAGCCAGCGCAATGAGGAATGAACAAGACCGCGTGGCATCTGGAATCCGACGCGCCGTTTCATCCAGACGAACATGACGAAAGGCACTAGCAGTAGGCAAAGATAGTAAAGGAACCACAAATGGTGAAAGCACGGAAACATCGCGCCAAGCGTCCAAAGATCGCGAATCTCTTTCCACATTCTCGATTGGGTCGCCGCCTCGGACGAGCCCGCAGAACTCGCCGTCGCGGCATTCAGGATCAGAGCCGTCCGTTCCCTTCCGGAGTTGACGGCTTCGTGATCGATGTCAATCCGCAGACTGCTGGCAACCACATCGACGATCCCCATCGGAACGTTCAGGCTGTCCATAGGCGCGGTGCCTTGGTTGTCGCGAGCATCCACCTTGGCCCCGGCGTCCAGCAGCCGTAGCGCGATTTCATCTCTACCAAGGAACACCGCCGCGTGCAGGGGCGTGGCCCCATCTGAGATGTTTCGAGCATTCACGTCGGCACCATCTTCGATGAGTAATCGAGTCGCTTCGATATTGTTCACGAGTGCTGCCCAACTCAGCGGCGTGATTCCAAGAGGGTCTCGCCCATTCGGATCGGCATCAGCCTTGAGCAATGCCGCCAATGCCTCGTCCTCGCCTCGTATCACTAACTCCCAGACACTCGCTTCTTTGTGGAGGCCAAGCGCCTCGCGCTGTTCGGCGCCCCTTTTCTTACTCGCTGCTCCCGCGATTCCAAGAGCGATCATCATCGGCCAGACCAGCAGCGTGCCAAGGATCATCGGGACTAGAATGCGCTTCGCGCGATGCCTCAACAGGGCTTTGAGCCCGCGACGTTTCCAGAGCATTGCGGTAAAGAAGCCGCTGAGCAGAAAGAATAGTGGCATGCGGAACCCGTGGATAGCGTGATTAAGCAGTTCGTAAGCGCCGCTCTGCCGCAGGTCTTGCCATGGCCAGATTGGCATCGGCATGAAGGAAAGCATTCCATGAAGCAAGATCCCTAGTAGCATGGCCCAGGCCCTTAAGGCGTCGAGGTGATGGAATCGCGGTGGCTGTGTTTGATGGGAAGCAGTCATGGTTGAAATACGTCGTCAAATAATCCGAAACCGTTTCCCAAAACCGAACCGGGAATCGCCGCGAATTGGCCTCCCAGTTGAGAGACCGAGCCGAAGCGGCGCCGCGTTTCTCAACGCCAAATCACGCCGAGAGCCCATAACAGGCCCAGCGTAACGAGCATCACGCCAACGACCTGATGAAACCGATGCACACGGTCGTGCCACAGGAGTCGGGATCGCTCGACCAGTAATAGGTAAAGGAGGAACTCACTCCGGAACGTGGCGCTGATTGTGAGGAACAGGCCTATCAGAGCCATTAGAATACCAAAGAGTATGTGCATGGTCTTTTAGGTTGGTTAGGTTGTTTGAGTTTCGATCGAAGGTGCCTGAACGTGAGCTGAAACCTACTCCACTATCACTTTTCGGGTTTCTCCTGGCTTGGGAGCGCGATGCCATTTTCACCCGCCCAGGCCTGGGCGCCGACGGGGTCGCGTTCGTTCCAGACACGCAGGCCGATGTTCACCGCCTGCTGGCGCAGTTCCTCGTTGTCGATGTGCGCGGCCCAGGTGACCGCACCGGCGGGGTCGGCATCGAAGGCGGCTTTGGCCAGGCCGGTGATGCCTCGGTCGCGGCTTTCGCCGGGCGGTTGCTCGACGAGCCAGGTGGAGGCGGCTTCGGGATCCTGGTTCGTCCAGTTCCACATGACCACACCGAGCGCGTCTCCTTTGCCCTTACCTTCGGGCAGCGCGGCGACCCACGTGGCGGCCTCAGCGGGTTCGGCCGTGGACCAGGAACCGGCGACTGTCGGAAGATTGGCGTCGACAAACTCCGGCTCCGACTGGCTGCCAAGCCAATCGGCGGCCTCACGAGGGCTGACATCGGCCCAGCTTCCGAGGGCGCGGCCCACTGCGCTTTTCGCATCGCCGCCGTCCAGTGACTGGGCCCAGGCCATCGCTTCCGTTGGCGACTGGCGCGCCCAGGTGGAGGCGATTTCGCCCACGGCGTGGGAGCGTTCCTCACCGGGATCCAACTGCGTCGCCAGGCGCGAAGCCTCACGCGGATCGGAGCCCGCTAGGGTGCCAAGGACGCCGCTGAGCGCGCCCGCACGACGAGACTCCGGGAGAGCGCGCGCCCAGGCAAGGGCAGCGTCCACGTCCTGGCGCACCCATTCCTTGGCCACGGTGCCCGCGAGGACGTGGCCCATTTTCGGGTAATGGACGAGGGCATTTTCCGGGTCGTCCAGCCAGGCGGCGGCGCGGGTGGGATCGACCGAGGCGAGGCTCGACAAGAGGCTGGAAGGCTCGCCACCAAGCCGTTTGAAATCGAGCTTGTTTAGGCTGGCGAAGGCTGCATCGGGATCCTCTTGCGCCCAGCCGGTGAGCAGCATGTGGGTGAGGAACTTAGTTTCGGTATCCCACTCCGGGGAGCTGCCGCGCATTTCCTCAAGCGCGCGCGGGATATCGGCGGGGGCGAGGGCGTTCACGTAGTCGAGAAGCGCGGCCATGCGGCGCATGGGATCGGATTCGGCGAAAATATCGCGCAGCGTTGTCGGCGAAGGCGTCCGGCCTGCCTCGACTTTGGGTAGAGCGGTCGTGGCTGCAGCTGTGGGCCTGTTAGGCAAAAGACGGGTATCGGCGAGCGGGGTCCTCTGGCGGATCTCCAATTGCTTGCGCAGTTCGGTGTTTTCCGAGCGCTGCAGGACAATGACAGGGATGCCGACGGCGAGGATGACGATAGCGGCGAGGTGGGATTTGGTCATGGCAATGGCGGTGGTAAGCGTGGAAGTGGAAACGAGTGTCGCCGTCGTGGTGGCGGCGGCCGTGGAAATAGAAGCGGCGAGGGCCTTGGGTGCGGAGGCCACGGCAAAGGTGCCCAGCAGCGACGCGAGTGCGACGGCATTCGTCGCGACCGAGCGCCGTCGCAGCCACTGGCTGAGGCGGTCGAGCCCGCGCTGCACACGCATGCGCGCCGCGTCCTCTGAGATGGCCAGTTCCGCGCCCACATCGGAGAAGGGCAGTTTGCGGTAGAAGCGCAGCAGGATGGCGTCGCGGTATTTCGCGGTCAGCGCCCCGACGCCTTCGTCGACGAGCGATTCCATTTCCTCCCATTGTTTCCGTTCATCGGGATCGGTTGCGTTCATGGCGATGGTCTCCTGATAGCGTTGCTCACGCCGCCGCCGTGCTTCCTCACTGCGCACCGTGTCGATGGCGAGCGAGCGTGCTTTCACGTGCAGCCACGCAGATAGCGGGACTTTGGTGGGGATCGAGGCGTGTTCGGCGGCCAGTTTCGCGAACACCTGCTGGGAAACGTCTGCGGCCAGCGCGGCATTGCACGTCACTCGCAGCGCGACCGAATGCACGTGATCCAAATGCCGCTCTGTCAACGCGGCGAAGGCATTTTCACGATCATTCCGTGTTGTTCCCTCCGCGAAGCTCGTCAAAAGAGCGCGGTCGGGGCAGTTTGTGGATGATCGGCAGCGATTCATGGCGTGAGTTCAAGACGTATTCGAAGCCGCTGCTGAAGCCGAACAAGAAATGTAATAGCTCCATCAATGCCACGGCCTGGCGCTCCGCCTCGAAACGCGCTAGCACCTGTGGTGTGTCCATGCCGACCTTGATCATCTTTAGCGCCATGCGACGCCTTACCGGTTCCAGAATCTCCGCCATGTACACCACGCCGAAGCCGCCTTCGCCGAGGCGCTCCAGTAGCTTGTAACGTCCGACCAATTTTCCCTCCAAATTCGATGAGGTATCCGGTTCCGTATCCGCCCGCATCAAAAAATCACCTGCTCGATCATGTGCGGCGAGCAAGTCTTCACTTCACGGCGCAAACCAGTATTCTCGGCACAGGCATCCGCGAGAAATCGGTCGCCTTCATGAGCATCCAAGATCGTCAGCGCTTGGTCGAATATTCGTTCCAGCTTACTGTCGTCAGCAAATTCCATGGGAGTGGGCGATTCAGGCACCGATCGGCGGTTTTCAGTGAGTTGAGTCTAATGTTTCAGATAGACGATGGAAAAGCCAGGCGCGCGCAAATTGCCAGTGGCGCTTTGCGGTCATCTCTGAAATCCCCAGAACTTCGGCGGACTCCGGGATCGTCAGCCCCGCGAAGAACCTCAACTTGACCAGTTCAGCTTTCGTCGGCATCACTGCGGCGAATTGTTCGAGGACTTCGTTCACAGCAAGCAACGTATCAGGGGGGGTGGATGGCGAGATCGGCCTCCGTCAGGTCGTCCAGAGAGATAGCCTTCCCCGCGCGCTTGCCGGTCATTTTTGCCCGTGCCCGATCGATCAGGATTCGGCGCATCGCTTCTGCGGCCGCGGCAAAGTAATGACCTCTGCTTTCCCATTTCGCCTTATCGTCTTCGAGCAGGCGCAGGTAGGCCTCGTGCACCAGCGCCGTGGGTTGCAACGTATGCCCGGCAGGTTCCTTCGACATGCGGCTGGCGGCCAGTTTGCGTAGTTCACCGTAGACTACCGGCAGCAACTGGCTCGATGCCGCTCGATCGCCGCAGTCCCCAACGCTCGCGCATCTTCACCGCGAGCGTTGTAGCGATGCCTTAGTTACCTACTCTGCGCAGTCTGTAAAACATACGATCTGTTCCTCCGGGAAGCGTTAGAGTAAGTGTCGTTGTTGAGCTGTTTGCGGTGACTGATCCGCCCACTGGAGTCCAGTCATCCGCCTTCAGAGAATTGGTTGTTTCGACGAGGTATTCCACGTTGGTTACGCTGGACCAGGTAATGGTCAGTTCCTTTCCATTCGAGCTCCATTCCGAGAAAAGAATTTTCAGGCTATCCTCATTGCCCGATTCTTCCACCTTCATCCCAGGAGGTACAACAGACACCAAGGTTCCCGCTGGATGATCATACTGAAGCGGATTCTCTAGGATGAGAGACCCCAAATCTTTAACGACGTGAATCTCCTGCTTGTTTTCACCGGGAGCGATCACGATCCTTTGTCCAGGTTTGAACCAGGAATTGATTCTTCCGGCCAATTCATCCCCCGCGAGTAGGGAAAGATCGAATACCTCCAGTTTTGTGCTTCCGGCTTTGGCATCTTCACTGACTTTGGTTAGTGGACTTAATGCCGCTTCTCCGATTATGGAATTAATATCCAGGGGAAGCCATGACGTCCCGTTAAAGACTTCAGGTTCTCCATCCACCGATTTGCGAACCATAAGGGCTCCTTCCTGATCCGTGATGGAGTATTCCTTCCCGCCGATTGAATTATCTTCGGCTGAGAGATTTTCATACCAGTTGCCCGGGACCAGCGAGTAACGGACTCGTGACAACTCAGCAATGTTGATCAGGAAGTTGGTAACTTTGGCTTTGTCACGCAGTTGGCGCAGTACCTTGGTGCCTGCGTCGAAAAAGATCAGGTGGCTGCGTCCATCGGGAGCGAACATGGTTAGAATGGGGTCCAGGTGCACGGCTCTCAAAGAATCTCCGGTAACTTCCAGCAGCGCTTTCTGTCCTCTCAGGTATTCACCAATCTGGTTGAGCTTACCCTTGAAGACGGTTTGGCCCTTATTGAACCACGTCATGGTTTCACCGTGCTGCAATCCGCAACAGCGGCTTAGAATAGTATACAATTTGCCGGCGGTCTCGGCGTCCAAAGGTGTTCCATCCAACCAGCTGAAATGGATCCAATCCACATCTCCGGAGATGTATTTAAGAATACCTCCCTTGTCGGCCATTTTGGGAATGAGCACCGGATTTCCAATGGTTCCAATATCCTCAAAGTCGAAGGCGCGGTTGGCTGCGGCGGTAATATCTGCGGGTGCCTTGGCCACGTTTCCATCATAATTGAAAGCAACCGGGAGCCCATCCTCCTTCCATTCCTGGAATTTGGCGCGGTAGTCATTGTATTCCTCAAGGCGTTGTTTTCTTCGTTCGAGTACCGCGTTTATCCCTTCCTCGGTCAGCCGACGATCCGGTGGAAGGTTGTTGAGTCTCGTCAGGATTTCCTGTTCGGAGTCGGGCTTGAAAATCGCGGTGATTCCATCGATATCAATCTGTTTGGTTGGATCGTTCACGCTCTTTAATCTTGAGTTCAGCAAAGCAACTTTCTCGTCGCCCAGGAGCAGTCTGTCGACTTCTGAAATACCTTTCGGTTTCATGAGTTCCGGTTTCCAGAGAGCTTCCTTCAACTGCTCGATCAAATGAATGGCGCGAGGGCTTCGTTCACGCGCATAGCCCTTCATGCCGAGGGCTCCCAAAACCTCCTGAACCGCCTGCAACTCCCTGCCTCCAATACCCCAATACTTTCGTGCGTGATAAAAAGAGACCGGTCCCTTCACCTTTCTCAGGTATTGTTCCACTTCGGTAAACAGATTAGCCGCCTTGGCGTTGGTTTGCAGGCGAAGCGCTTCGACCCCGCGGGTAAATTTCGTCCACTTCGGCGTGGGTACGCCAGAGGTTGCGATTTCCAGGGCTGCTTTCCCTGAAATGTTTCCCAAAACAGCTGATATCTGAAGCGGATCCTGGGAAGCATAGGCATTTTCCACATCCGTAAAGAAGACATACGTTGCATCGCGGGCGGCCTGTTTGACTGCCAGTATTTCCTCGGGTGTGAAGGGTTGACCGGTAAAATGCAGCAGCGCTGCCCGCTCAGGAACTTCGTCCGCCACACTTTGTGCAAACTCGAGCCGTTCTTCCGGAGTCATGTTATTCCAGGTGATGGCCGCCATCTCCGCCCATTGGTACATCGATTGGGCGCCACTTCCCATAACGCGTAACATGGCCGTCGGGTCCGATACCACGGCGTCACCCAGGCTCCCCAATCCGGCGAATGAATCGTGCGTCCATTCTCCCATGCCGATGATCGCGTTCCCGGTAAAGTTTGCCACCGTTTCCGTGGCGGTAAGGATGGGTACCGCAGGGAGGTTGTTATCCTGAAAAATCTTAATCGAAAGCGGGTCTCCACCCCAGGAACCGAGTTCGCTCTTTACCAGGATGTCCTCTTCCTCCACTTCCGTTTCCTCCTTGGAAACATCATCGACCAGAATAACATGATCGCCGTGGGGTAAATCCCAGGTGATTTGACCGGAGCCGGCTCCCAAGGGATCTGTCAAAATGTCGGTCGAGAGTACCACGAAACTACCGGATGGAATTTCATGATCGTGGGCAAAGGGCGGATTGAATCCATTGGCAATTTCACTGGTGAGAATGCCTCCAAACGCGTTTCCTTTCGGTTTTGAGAGGTCGGGTGCTTCCGGTACGATCCCGTTAAAATTGAGAGTACTATTCGTGGTGTTGTTGGTTACGGTGGCAAGAATTTTCAGGCTGCTACCAGGGCGAATGAAAAACGCCCCGTTTTTGTTATAGGTTATGTCGGGCGTACGATTGAATTTCAGCTCTATTTCCACGGGGAAAGGATCACCCACCGCGATCGGTGAACCGGTTTCCGCAGTGTTGTATTGATCCGTCGTTCCAGTCGGGATCGAAGTGGCCAGAGCGGCGAATTCAAACCGGCCGTCATCTCGAATGTCCAACGCGAACTCCCGCTCGACACTTTCTCCGTATGGGATGGTGCCGAGATCGATCGGAAATGTTCCCAAGAGTTTCGCCCGGGCACCGAGGGGTGTTCTGTCACGCGCCTTGGTATCGATTCCCTGGATCGTGGCCGTGACCGGTGTCTTCTTTTCCCAGACATTGGTGATCTTCACTTTTACCTTGGGGCTGATGACACTGTCGAATTCCGCACCCGGAATCTTATCGGTCACAATGAACTTACCCTCGTTGACCGTGTCCTCGAAAACGTTCATGTTCACGATGGAAACCGCCTCCAGGTCTTCGGGAGGTTTTCGCGGCACCTTGGGAAGGGTCTCAAATTCTATTTTGATCGGATCACCTCCAACTTGGACTTCGGCGGTAACCAATTCCGGGGTAATATTAGGGCTTCCATCAGGAAAAACGCCTGTGCACTTGAACGCAAACTGAACTTTTCCCGCGCTGTTGCCCTGCCATACAAATCTCTGCACAAAAGTCGCTCCCGGGGCGAGTGAATTTGAGGGCGGTGGATTATCCAATTGCACGAGGCCACCGGCTGCGGTTCCCAGAACCTTGAATCCTTCGGCAAGGACGCCGGTGAGGACAAAGGGCAGGTCTGAAGTGTTTTTGATCGCGACGTTCATGTTGAACGGTTCGCCCACTGCAATTTCCCGGGGCACCATCATGACCGTGGCCCGGATATTGTCCGCGCGCTCCAGCAGCATTACCGTGTGTACGTTAACGCCGTCCACCGGACGTATATCGCCTACCAGGAGGTCACCGTCCCGGTTGATGCCGTAGATTCGCAATCCGATGTTGGGCACAAACCCTGGCTTGGCAGGATCCACCAGATTCATCTTTTGCCAGGCGCCTTCTTCAAAGACTTCGAATTCCGAAGTTAAGCTGCTTCTGTAAAGAAAATCGGATTCGGTCGGAATGAGCCACTTGGTGTCGTCAAACTTCGTAATCCCGACCGGCAGACCGTAATCTTCCTCAGGCAGGTAGATAAAGTTCCTGCCGAATATCTGGTCCTTATTGTTGAAACCGATAATGTCGTTGTCGATACCTGCGACTTCTTCCAGGGTTCCAGACCGGTTGTAATAGGTTTTTCCGGGATTCGACCGGTCTTTGAAAATAGTCGTTCCTGACGCATTCGGACCACCCGCCAAATCCAGGTTCAACAACGGGTCTGGTAGCTCGTATTGTTTCTGAAAATCCAACGGAGTTTTCCAGGTATAGATGCCTGATCGATAAAAGCTCACGGGGAATGAAGGCGGGAAGTCTCTTCCCCGGGTCTCAATGATTCCTGCCATGATTCCTCCGTCGCTTATTGCGGTAATGACCGTGCCCTTCCACAGAAAAGACGGATCCGTCCGATCATATGTTGGAGGATTATTGGTATCGAAATCATAAGGGTTGTTAATGGAATGGTAGCTGCCACCATCGAAAAAGAAGGCAAACGCAGCGCCGTTCGTTTGCTCGACCATGGAGAATTGATCGTTGTTGTTAATAGGTCCGATTCGGTAGGGTTTCGCATTGCCGCTTACCGGAGCCGGATATTGATCAATGTTTTCCCGAAAATACTGCCTCTCTACGGGGCGTAAAATATTGGTGGTCATCCGGCTTTTGCCAAATGCGGGATCTGTGATAACAGACTCTGTCCAGATCAGGTGGCCAGCTTCGTTCATTCGGTAATTGTCCGTAGACGCTCCTTCTTCGACAGCGACAACAGGCGGATAGGTGATTCGAAAGGTGACATCCGCCCTGAGGGAAGAAAAGAAGCATGAAATGAACCCGCTAATTAAGATCCAAAAGATATTTGTACGGTTCATATAAACTCGATCGGAAATTGGTTTGAGCGTGCAGGTGATGGAATATGGGCCAAAAGAATGGCCCTGAGTATATGTCCCTTCACAAAGTATTTTCTGATATCCTCATTTGTAAACGTCGGAGGAGAACCAGAATGGCGACAGGTGTAAACCGGTATGGTTAAAGTTAATTAAGTAGGCAAAGGTAGGCAGAGGATGGTTGGTAGCAAGCTTAAAGTGAGGGCACGTCGTTGCAAAGAGAGGCTTTCGAATGACCATGAAAACAGACTGAAGACAACGTTTACGTTTGGCAATGGGTCCGAGGATTGGAGGGGAAAGTTTTCCCCTGAGGCTTACTGCGTGCAGCCTCACCCCTTCTAGCGGGAGTGCCCGCAACGCCCCGATCCGCCAAGGCGGCGATGGTCATTTGCCGCTCTGCGGAGTGTGTTAGATGGCTCCGCTCCCGACCACCGCCTGCCCGGAACCGTCTTTGCCTTTCGCTCAAGCTCCGTTACGGCAGCGCTGCGCTACGGCCGCCTTCACTCCACTCGGCGAAACGCAGACCGTTCCCGCTCACCACTTCCTACCTCCCACCGCAAAGCTTGTCGGCACCGTGTGGCACACCGTGCCGATAGGTTTGGAAGGCTCCGCACCTCTCGCGATGCTCGCCTCGCTCGCGCCGCACCTCCTTCGTCGGCCACCCGAGGCCAGCATCGCGCCACCGTTCATCGCTTCGCCATTTTGTGATGAGTCTTACACCGTGCTGGGCAGTTTCGCATTCACCGCCTCCCATTCTCCACCACTCGGTGATGCGATACTACCCAGCACCGTGCGCTTTTTTATAGTCAGCCGCTCGTCGAGCGGTTTGTTAGAAGCTCCGCACCCCGCAGCGACG
>JAGROY010000154.1 GCA_020439995.1 Verrucomicrobiia bacterium | reverse complement strand
GCGGCAGGAAGTTCGACATGATCCTTGCCAACCCGCCCTTCGGCAAAAAAGGCGGCTACACCATCGTCGGCGACGACGGCAAGATCTCGACCGAGAAGCAGGAATACGAGCGCGACGAATTCTGGGCGACGACCGCGAACAAACAGCTCAACTTCCTCCAGCACATCGTCAGCGAACTCAAGGTCGGCGGCACCGCCGCCGTCGTCCTCCCCGACAACGTCCTCTTCGAAGGCGGAGCCGGCGAAACGATCCGCCGCGAACTCCTCAAGCGCTGCAACGTCCACACCCTCCTGCGCCTCCCCACCGGCATCTTCTACGCCCAAGGCGTGAAGGCCAACGTCCTCTTCTTCGAGCGCAAGGAAGCCAGCGAAAAGCCCTGGACCAAAGACCTCTGGATCTACGACCTGAGAACCAACCAACACTTCACCCTCAAAACCAACCCGCTGAAGGAATCGGATCTGGTGGATTTTGTGAAGTGCTACAAAGGGAAGAATCAGAGGCGGGACGTCTCTGCCACTTTCAGGAAATTCACCTACGAGGAGATCGTCGCGAGAGACAAAGCCAACCTCGACATCCTCTGGCTCAAGGACGAGAGCCTCGAAGACAGCGATAACCTCCCGGCACCTGCCCTTCTGGCGGCTGAGATCGTGGAGAGCCTGGAAGCCGCGCTGGCGGAGTTCCGGGCGGTGGAGGAGGCGCTGGCACCTGGCGAAGAACCATGACAACCCTATCGGCAATCGCTCCTCCCATGAACCATGTGTTCGTGGATTTTGAAAACGTGCATCAGGTGGACCTGACCTTGATCGGTGCCAAGGCGGTGAGTTTTACGCTGATGGTAGGGGCGAAGCAAACGAAGCTGGATACCGATCTGGTGGAGATGTTGATGTCGCATTCCTCAGCGGTGCAGTTGGTGAAGCTGAAGTCCTCCGGGAAGAACGCACTGGATTTCGCCCTTGCCTATTATCTCGGGTGCGCTGCGCTGGCCGACCCCACGGCCTATTTTCACATCATCTCCAAGGATGGGGGCTTTGATCCGCTGATCGAGCATCTGCGGGCCCGGCACATCCATGTGTATCGCCATGTGAGCTGCGCCGAGCTCACCTTCACCTGGCCGGGGAAAAAGATTCCGGTGAGTGAACCGATCGTTGTGAAGACCGTTGCCAAAAAGGCCGTGAAGAAGGTCGCCGCGAAGAAAGCCGCGAAGAAGGTGGCAAAGAAGGTGGCAAAGAAGGTGGCAAAGAAGGCATCCAAAAAGGCGGCAACCTCTACACCAGCGAGGCTGGGGGAACCGCTTCGCTCGGCATCGCCCTGGAGATGAAGTCGGCAGCCGACGTCACCGTCACTGTCTCCGGTCTCGATGCTTCCGAAGGTCAGCTCTCGGGCGACACCTTCACATTCACGCCTGAGGACTGGGGGCGTCAGCAGGCACTGACCATCACCGGAGTCGACGACCCCGATCCCGACGGTGACTCCACCTACAACCTTACATTCACACTGACCACGGACGACACCTCCTACGCCAACCTGTCCACAACGGACGTAGCAGTCGTCAACGTCGGCGATGAACCGCTGCCGCCGATCGGCCCCGTCATCCTGAGCAAGCTTCCCGTCACCACCGCCGATGGCAGCTTCCTGCTCACCGCAACCGGTCTCGAACCAGATGCCGTATACCCGTTGGAGAGCTCCGATACTCACCTCATTTGCAAACGGGCGGCAAGTCACCGGAGCGCAACTCATGGGCGGCTTCGCCATCCCGAAAAGCCGCACTGGCAGATAGTACAGGATCCGGGCGGTTGGCCAGTGATTGGTTGTGTCGGCAGGGTGGAGGGAGGGGCGAAGTCAAGGTTTCCACGAAAGAATAGATTCCTGATTCACGGCAGCGAAACGCCGAACTGGGGAGCGTGCGCTGACATTTTGTGCTCGCTGGGAATGACTCGGGAAGCGGGCTGATCGAATCGTTAACTTGCCTGAAAAACTGGTAGAGATGCGCGATTTGTGGCACATAGTGTCCGAATCCTGCGCTGAACCCGGGCAGGGCATGGAATCCTTATGAGTTCGAACATTTCCGCACGTATGAACAGCGAGCTTCTCGATGAGAAATTCGCACAATGGAAAGCTGACCCAAAGTCAGTCGAGACTACGTGGTCGGCGTTTTTTGAGGGATTCGAGCTGGGAATGGCCCAGTTGAAGCAAAAACCGGCTGCCGCTGCCGGGGCACCAGTTTCCAGCGGAGCTGCACCTGGCACTCCGGGCATGGAATCCGCACTCCGGGCGCGGATTACCAGCTTGGTGTATGCCTTCCGCACGCTTGGTCATACCGGTGCGTGGACGGATCCTTTGACCGCAGGGCCTCCTGTGCAGGAACGTCTCGAGCTGCCTGAATTTGGATTCGTAGACGCTGATCTTGATAACATCGTTGAGACGCAGTTTTTCGAAGGTGCCAAGCCCATGCCGTTGAGGGAGATGATCGACCGGCTCCGGCGCATCTACTGTTCCCGGATCGGTTTCGAGTTCATGCACATTCACCACAATGAGGTGCGCAACTGGATCCGCGAGCGCATCGAGAAACGGATCGACCTCCCGGAGCCGGACGCAGCGGCAAAGAGGCGGGTGCTCAGGTGGCTCACGGAAGCCGAAACTTTCGAGCGTTTCCTGCATCAAAAATATGTTGGACAAAAGCGCTTTTCACTAGAAGGCGGCGAGTCGCTGATGGTCGCGTTGAATTCCATTGCAGAGGCTTCGGGTGAGCATGGTGTTGATGAGATCGTCATGGGCATGGCTCACCGCGGTCGGCTGAATGTGCTCGCCAACTTTCTGCAAAAATCGGCCAAAGTTTTGCTCTATGAGTTTGCTGAGAACTACGTGCCGGATCTGGTAGCGGGCGATGGCGATGTGAAGTACCACTTGGGCTATGAGTCCAAAAGGTTGACGGAATCCGGCCACGAGCTGGCGTTGTTTCTAGCCGCGAATCCAAGCCATCTGGAAGCAGTGGATGCGGTCGTCGAAGGCAAGGCCCGTGCGCGTCAGCGTATCATTGGGGACAATGTCGAGCGCAAGCGGGTGCTGCCCGTGCTGGTGCATGGCGATGCGGCGTTCGCCGGGCAGGGTGTCGTGGCGGAAGTACTGAACCTTTCGCAGCTGCCCGGCTACCGGACAGGCGGGACGATTCACATTATCGTCAACAACCAGATCGGATTCACCACAATGCCTGCGGACGCCCGATCGTCTGACTACTGCACGGATGTGGCGAAGATGATCGAAGCGCCGGTTTTTCACGTGAACGGCGATGATCCGATGGCTGTGCAATTTGTCACTCAGCTGGCGCTGGCATTTCGCCAGGCGTTTGCGCGCGATGTCATCATCGACATTGTCTGCTATCGTCGGCACGGTCACAACGAAGGCGACGAGCCGATGTTCACTCAGCCGAGTCAGACGCTTGCGATCCAGAATCATCCTTCTTCGCGTCAAGTGTTTGCCGACCATCTCGTGTCTACGGGAGAGCTCACTGCCGCAGAGCCAGAGGAGTTAATTGCTGAGTGTGAGAGCCGTTTGCAAAGGGAGCTTGATGAATTGAATGCCCTGGAGCAAAGCGGTGATGCACGCAGCGTTTTCAAGGGGTCGTCTGCTGAATTTCAGCCGGAGTTCACTTTTGACCCTGTGCCGACCGGTCTGAAGCCTGAGTTGGTGAGGGAGATCGGGACGAAGATCACTGAGGTGCCTGACACATTCAAAACGAACAGCAAGGTGAAACGGGCGGTGCTGGCCAAGCGGCGCAAGGCAGCGGAGGAGGGCGGGCCATTTGACTGGGCAAATGCTGAGGCCCTGGCATTCGGATCGCTGCTCGTGGAAGGGAACCCGGTAAGGCTCTCCGGGCAGGACTGTCGCCGCGGGACATTCTCGCAGAGGCACGCGGTGCTTTACGATGCGGAGACGCGCGAGCGCTACGTGCCGTTGATGAATTTATCCCCCGATCAGGCGCGATTCTGTGCCTACAACAGTCTGTTGTCTGAGGCTGCGGTGCTTGGGTTTGACTATGGATACTCGCTGATGGAGCCTAGCATGCTCATCCTGTGGGAGGCGCAGTTCGGCGA
>JAGROY010000153.1 GCA_020439995.1 Verrucomicrobiia bacterium | reverse complement strand
CAGTACGTGGATTTGAATCGTCCCGTCATCAATCCTGACCCATCGGATCCGGAGAATATCGCACGGGCATCGATTCACTTTCCGATCGTGGATCCGCGCGCATTCAAAGGCGAAGGCCAGCGCGGCTCGATCGAGGGCTTCAGCTACGATACCCAGGGACTTCCCGGTATTGTCGCTGGAGGCGCGGACTACCTGAAGCGCCTGCCGATGCCGGTTCAGTGGCTCTACATGCTCGCAGATGGCTCAGTCGGCTACCTTGACAAAGGCAACCGCTTCGTCGGTGCCATTCAACCAACGGAAGAGAACCCGATCACCAGCCGCATCGCATTCTGGACGGATGACGAGTCTTGCAAAGTCAATGTCAATACGGCTTCCGAGGGCGTCTACTGGGATACCCCGCGTGTGGATACGAAAGAGGATAGACTTCTCGCTTCACGCCAGCCTCAGACTGGTGAATATCAGCGCTACCCTGGACACCCGGCTCAGACATGCTTGAGCACGGTGTTGTTCCCCAATGAAGGACGCTTGTTTGGAAATCGTCTGGATCCTGCCAAGGATATCGAGAAATTCGAAGCCTTGTGGACCATCGCTCCTGGAATCGGAGTTGACGGCTCCAAAGGCGGAACCAAGGAGATCAAGATCGACGCTAAATCCGAGGTGGAAGCATTCCCGAAGGACTACCACCTTTATTCCTCTCCTGAGGAAATCCTGTTCGAAAATGAACTGCGTGGCGGCAAGCGGATCATTCATCCGCAGATCACCCAGGAAAAGCTGGAAACCGCTAAGTTCTTCCTGACGGCACGCAGCCGGGCACCAGAAGTCTCCATGCTCGGTTACCCCCGCATGTCGATGTGGCCGATGGCGTATTCAGTTGCCGGTCGATCGGCGTACGATAAAGCGATTGCGTTCGCTTCGACGATTAACAAGCAGCCATACTTTTTCCAGCGGGACGACGCCTACTCCCGTCACGCAGAGTTCTATAGCTATTCAGCCGGACGAAACGAGGTACTCTATGAGGCCTACAAGGCCATCACCGACGATCCGATGCCCGGCTTCGGCAGCAGCTTCGGCGCAAAGTATGGCCAGGGCCAATTCGACGACCGTAACAACATTCTGGCCGAAACACTCGACTATTTTCGTGCTACAAACCTATACGACCCGAATACCAGAACGCACTACACCAAAGGCGAAGGCAAAAACGCTGACAAAACAGTCGGACACGGTCAAATTGCAGCGATTTGTCTCTGCGGCGGTTCCAGCGATCATACCGCACGCTGGTCTAATTCACGCCTGCCACTTCCAAAGGGATTTGGTCGCATGTTGGGACTGAGCGAGGTTGCCCTTATCCTTGTTCAACGGGCTGAGTATAAACTCCCCGACCCGAATGAACCAGGTGACACAGGTGTCTTTGTCGGCGACAAGGATGATCTGGACGCGACTTGGAGGAATGGGGGAAAAATGGTTCCAGGTACGCAACTCATTCAAATGGGAGTTCTTGTGGAGTCCTTTGCTCCAGCTCATGGATGGACATCCCTGCAGCCGCAGAATACGATCGTAATCGGTGGCGGCGTTGGCAACTCTGAGCAAGATGTTCCCGATTCTTTCACCCTCGGCGGCTATCAGCTGAAGCGAGGAAGAGGCGAAGGGGATCGCAGTGGTTTCACGAAAGCAGCGACCACCGATCCTTCCTCCAGAGTGGCCCCGAAAGACCGACCTCAGGACTGGATTGCCTGGGGTGGTTACGGTGGTGTTCGATTGTTTAAAAGCATCATCAACTTTGAACCAGTGGTGATTCCCAACACTGAAAGGACCATCGAGTTTGGAGGCTCCACGGAGCGTGATCCTGTCCGGATTATCCTCTACGACAATGTAAATGCAGCTGGCAATCTGGACACCGGTAACCTGATTCAATCCTACCAACTGGCGTTCCCTGCGGCGGAATTTCCCACACCTGGTTTCAATCACGAGAAGGGTAACAAGTTTTACAACTTCGAGGATCGAATGAAAGCCGCGATCAGTAATGGAGTAGACAAACTCTTTAGTCCGACCGCAGATGTCATCCGATCGCTGGTGCCTTCCCATGGAGACTACCGTCTCATCACCAGCAAGCGCGTAGTCGAGGCGGCCAGCTTTGTTCCCCATCCTGACTACTTCAACAGAGACAGGCGGATGGCCCACTCATTGACGGACTACCGGAGATCCACCGACAACGGCGTCAGTCTCATTCAGGATTCCGGAAGCTTTGAGGGTAAGTTTCTTGGCTTGGATTATGCCGAGGGAACCAGGCCCGACTTCACGATCAGCATCAGCAACGAAGACTTCGCCAAGGATGTGAACGCCCGCACAGGAAACCGACGCAAACCGTATGATCCAGATACGACTGGCGACTTCGACAACGGTGTCGGAAACGCGCCAGACGGCGCGTACATCAACCGTCCAGACGATGGAGACATCCGCGGTCTGGGTGGATCGAAGGATCCATATTTTGACAACAATCGCGACATCCGGGAGACCGCTGCATCCGTTTTTTCGCCAAACCGCGTCATTCCAAGTCCGGGAATGCTGGGCTCCCTTTCTACCGGTGTCCAAGCCAACGTGCCGTGGCAGACACTTCTGTTCCGACCGATGCCAGAGAAAAAGCACTTTGGCGCAAAGGAACTGCCAGACCACCTGTGGATGGACTACTTCTGGATGCCGGTCGTACAACCCTACGTCATCAGTGAGCCATTCTCGACCGCTGGTAAGATCAACATGAACTACCAGATCCTGCCCTTCGACTACATCCGTCGGGCGACTGGCTTGCACGCGGTCATGAAGGCGGAGAAGATGCTTGTAATTCCTAATACTGCATCCAAAACCTACAAGACCGGTGCTGGAAACCAGGAATTTCGGAAATGGATCGACATCGACGAAACCCTCAAACAGTGGGATGAGAAATTCAAAGCGGGAGATGCATTCAGATCAGCGACCGAGATTTGCGATATGTATCTCGTGCCAGAGGGTGAAAAGTGGCGCAATGAGAACGCAATGCAGAACTTCTGGGATGACCATAAACTCACTGGTGATAACTCCAAGGAGCGACCCTACACGAACCTGTATCCCCGCCTGACAGTGCGCTCGAACACGTTCAAGGTGCATCTCGTCGCACAGTCAATCATCAAAGTGAAGGGGACAGACCCTGCAACCTTCGACAGCCGTCGCGATAGAATTGGTGGGGAATACCGAGGATCCGCAGTGATCGAGCGAAACATCGCTCCCAACGACAAGGATTTGCCAAGTTATGCAAGAGAATTGTCGCGAGGCTCCAAACCAACATCGCTCGACAATTTCTACTCCTATCGAATCCTGAACGAGAAGCGCTTTGCTCCCTGATCCCTGATCCCCGATGGAGTTTATTCACTCGTCATTGTAGTACATCCCCTCCTCCGAAACACAAACCTTGCACCCGCTATCACGACCACGATGGCAATCACTATCGCTGTCCATCCTATCCAGCCAGGCGTGATTCGCGTCGCAAGTATCTCGCCCGTGACGAGATCGAAAACGTAGTGTTCCTGGTAGCCCAGTGGCAGTGTCTTCCCTCCTGGAAGGAACAGTTCGCGTGACGAAGTCTCCAAGTGCAGCTGATCGCCAACGATTTCACACTGTCCCAGCCAGAGAATCCGGTGAGAACTGTGCCATCGCGGGACGCACCATTTAGATCGAGCGTGGCGAAGTAGGTCATCGTATTGATAGCTGCGGACTGGCTTACCCTGGTGAATAATCTCCAGCACGGTCTTATTGCCAACATTGGGTTCACTCCACCCAGTCTCGTATGTCCTGATGATGCTTTCGAAGCCGTCGGTCCATTTGATGTCCCAGTCTCCGGCGTCCCAGTCCAGTTGCCAGATCGGGCGCAAATGATCGCTTTCGTAGACGCCGCTGCCCAGCTTCGCCGCATTGGGAATCTGGCGCTCAGTCTCGTCCCCCGTGTCCCAATCGATGACCGGCAGGGGATTGTTCTGGTCGATCAACAAGAGGACACGGGTACGGTCTCGAGAAGTGATCAGCACAGAATGAGGAGCAGCGGTGAGGCCTGCCGTTGTCGGTTGGAGCAGAACGACCACGAGTGCGACGCTCAAGGCCATTGTTTGGAGCACTGATCGATTGCGGTTTCTCGAGAGCATTGTGAAGGACACACTCGTGCACTTGCGATGGTCTGAAAAGCGAACTCATACATCAAGATCCATGTAAGTGCTCCGATCCACATCCTGCCGGACAGCCCCGTGGAACAGTTCCTACGACGACGCAGCGACGAGATTGCCGAATGCTTTCCGCTCGTCGGATTGCCCTCGAGTCGCAGTTGACTTTATTCAACACCTCTGCGATAATTACAGTATATATGATTATTAAGAAACCTTGGGCGCTTTTTACCTCCCTGCTTTCGTTTACGGTCGCCGTCGCGCAGGCAGCCGACGAACCGGCGAAATCCGGCGAGGCCGACACAAAAGCTGGAGGAGAGGGCAAAGAAATGCCTGCGGACGCTCCGGAGACAAAAGAAAAAGTCTCAGAGACCACTCACAGTATCACCATCGGTGGCGAAAAGGTCGACTACACCGCGCGGGCCGGGACGCTTCCGCTGAAACAGGAGGACGGCACGGTGCTGGCTTCCGTTTTTTACATCGCGTATGAGCGAACCGGCATCGATGCGACGAAGCCACGCCCGGTTACCTTTTGTTTCAATGGCGGGCCGGGCTCGTCCTCCGTCTGGTTGCACATGGGTGCCCTCGGGCCGAAGCGCGTGGTGCTCAGCGCCGATGGCCTCACGGCATCGGCACCGCCCTATCAACTCACCGACAACGAATACTCACTGCTCGACGCCACCGACCTGGTTTTCATCGACCCCGTGAGCACCGGTTACAGCCGGGCGGAGAAAGAGGACAAAGCGAACGAGTTCCACGGCTTCCAGCAGGACATCAACGCCGTGGCCGATTTCATCCGACTCTACGTTACGCGCAATGAACGCTGGGATTCACCCAAGTACGTCGCGGGCGAAAGTTACGGTGCGATCCGCGCTTCTGGCCTGGCGAGCACGCTGCAGGATCGCTACGGAATGTACATCAATGGTGTGGCGTTGATCTCCGGGGTGCTCGATTTCCGCACCCTCTATACTCACACGTCTAACGATCTTCCCTACGTCGTTTTCCTGCCATCAATGACTGCCGCAGCGCACTTCCACAAGAAGCTCGCCGAGCCCCTGATGGCTGATCTCAAGAAATCGGTCGCCGACTCGGAAGCATTCGCCATGGGTGAATATTCCACCGCCCTGATGAAGGGCAACGCGCTTACAGTCGACGAGCGTTCCTCTATCGTAAAGAAACTCGCCACCTTCACCGGGCTCGATGAATCGTTCATCGACGAGCATAATCTGCGTATTGATCCCACTGCCTTCCGCAAGGAACTACTCCGCGACAGCGGCGTGAGCATTGGACGCTTCGACTCACGGATGGAAGGATTCGACTCCCAGCGTGCTGGTGAATCGCCGGACTACGATGCCTCGTATTCGATCATCTACGGCGCCTACGCATCCACCCTGAATGCCTACCTGCGCGAGGATCTCAAGTTTGAAACCGACCTACCCTACGAGATCCTCACCAGCCGCGTGCAGCCCTGGAGCTACAGCAATTTCACCAACCGCTACGTCACCGTCGCCGATCACCTGGCCGACGCACTCAGCGACAACACGCACCTGAAAATCTTCGTCGCCTGTGGATACCACGACCTGGCAACGCCGCATCTGGCAATCCGCTACACCATCAACCACATCCCTGTTGCTCCCCAGTTGCGCAGCAATTTCACCTTCGGCTTCTACGACGGCGGCCACATGATGTATACGAACCTGGGATCACTGGCGGCCTTGAAAGCGGATTTGGCAAAGTGGATGGCGTCGCCAAAATGATCTCTGGATGCAATGCGTAAGTTGCCCAAGCCTATACTTGGCAACGGAACACAGGCTCAGAGGAAAACTCCTTGAGCGCATTGGAAACCGCTTCGGCCAATCGTCTACTCAGTCCTGCAATGCTGCGGGCCATGTGGAAGCAGAAGCCACCAGGGAGTCAGATTCCGATCCCAAGCGTTGACGATCTCCTCGACGTCTTGATCTAGTAGCAAATCACCCTCGACGTGGCGTATAGAAATTTTCTGGGAGAATGGTTCGGCAGAGGAGCACGGGAAACGATAACCATGCTATCGTGGCTTTACCAAAGCCGAGCTGCCTTCATCATCATCTCGCCGTTACGGTAGATCCCTTCCAGGTTCCAGGCTTATCGTTCACTGTACGGATCTGCTCCGGCGGTGCGTAACCAAGCTTTATCGAATCCGATTGGCCAAGTAATAACGCCCTTCGAATTGGCCAAGCTCCCAGTGTTTGAATTGCTTGGGATTCTTTCCGCTGAGTATAATCCAGTGGGTGGGGAGAATGTTCCAGTCGGCTGGCTTCAATTGCTCTGCTTCCTTGTCGGTGAGCGGTTCGATTTCGACCTTAGCAGGCTCAAAGGTAAAGACGTTGAGAGCACCATTAGAGACCGCGCCGGTGAGTGATGCCCTCAAAGTGGGGGGCAGTTTCTCCACACAATGCAGGTGCAGATACTTGTTTGCGTCCTTTTCTGTGCTCGCCTCAAGAAAACGCTGCTGGAATTCTTCGACGCTCGCCGTTCCGTATGATTCGTCCACGTTTTGAACGATTGCAGCCGTTGCTTTCGGGGCCGCAACCTCCTCCTTCTTGGTGCAGGCCACTAACAGTAGTGGCAGTAGCGGAGCCACTAGAACAGAGAGCCCCAGAGGCTTCACCGCTCCAATGGATTGGGGGCAATTGGCTCTAAAGGGATGAAGTGATAATGACATCCAACAGCGTAGTCTTACGCTCTGTTTCCTAGCAACAAAAAAAGCGGGTTGCAGCATTTCGCTGCAACCCGCCCGTAAATTGACGGCACTTCCAGAGAAGCACCGGCACTGCTATGATCCCCTACCGACGGCGTCGGAACAGAAGGAGAGAAGCACCCAACAGACCGAGAAGGCCAGTGGATGGTTCTGGAACCGGTGTCACGGATACGCTTACAGCGAACATCGTGTCCTGGTGCACTCCTGTGGGATTCGCGTTGAACGCGGAGACGGTGTCTGCACCCGTCGAGATCCTCATGGAATTGAGGGTGACGATGTCACCACTCGGCGCCGTGAAGCTCAACTGGGATGATGGAGCTACCAGTGCTCCGCTACTGACGTTTGGCACCAACGCCACCTGATCGGTGGTGAGGGTCGTCAGGTTACCGGTGTTGCCTCCGCTCAGACGAGCCGAGATCGCAGGCCCCGATCGATCACCCAAAAACAAATTCAGGTAACTACCAGGGTTGGTGACGGTATTGTCTCCCCAGCTTTCGTGATGAACCCACAACTCGAACTCGTTAACCCCAGCACTGAGCGGGATATCGATTGCTGTGGATGCACCATCACCTGAGTTGACGAATGCACCCCCGACTGGGCGGACATAAATGTTCCATGCCCCGTTTCCACCGAGCGTATCAGCGTAGGATGAAGGATTCGTTGTCGAATCTTCAGCCCACACCAATGAAGCACCGGTCAAGGATACTGCAGCATCCGCAGTTCCAGCTGCACTGAGCGCGAGAACGCCAAGGGCTGCTGTACCGAGAGTTTTGAGTGTCGATTTCATAGTATTGTTCCAGTTAATGGTAAACATAAGGTAACTCAAGGTTAGTTTTGTTCCACCAGGATCGACCGGAAGAATCCGGCACGTCTCTGGAACGCCTGTGGGTTCATGATTTCAAACGCACTTGAGGGTTCCTCAGCGGTCATGACATCGACATTCTCCCAAGTTCCCGGCTCCATAGTGGGTGAGAACTGAAGGACGTAGGTTTTGTCAGGCACGGTCGCCAAACCAAGCACGAGAGTCGGATATCCGTCTGCGTTGAGACCATAGGAGATCCCAGACATGTGGAAGAACTCGCGTGAATCGTAAGGATTCGTTCCTGCCAATCGCTCAGCGTTGTCAGACGTGCCGTCACCGTCACTGTCACGATTGCCAGCCATCAGTCCAATAGCGACCGGATCCATCGTTCCGAGCAGTTGAACATCAGCAAGCTGCATGCTGTTTTGCCCCTCATCCTTGATCGTCGGGAAGACAATCATATAAGCCGCATACTTCGTAGTATTGGCGAACAAGGACAGGGAAGCATTCCCTTCGGCCAATTCAGCGGCTCCTCCGTCGTTACGGGAGCTTGGCAGCGCCAAACCACCCGATCCGATGCGAGTGAAGTCACCTAATCCAACGGTTCCAGCAGCACCGGAGAGGTCTGCATTGGTTCCGTAGACTTCGTAGCTGGATGGGTCGCGACCTTCAGAATCATTCGCTGCCCAGACCTTAATGGCTGATGCAACGGATGGTGCTGCCGGAATCACGAGGAGTCCAGTATTGAACTTGCCGAAGTTCAGGTACTTCTGACCGGCACCGTCAATCGCAAAACCAGGAGCTTCCCCAGCAGGCCAATTGTTGGTATCAGCAGTCGTTCCTGCAACTCCGATCACGAAACCATCTGCCGTGAGCTGACCACCGAACAGTGTGTTCGAAGGGGCTAACAACAGGTCACGCGCAATCGCATCTGGATCGGCAATCAATGGATTTGATGGTGTTGCTGGGAGGTCAGTTCCAGAGACAACGCAGACGTCATCAATAAACAGCGTTTCGTGAGCACCACCCGTGCGGGCGGCGAACGCGATCCGATCAGCAGCAGTAGGATCGAAATCCACAATCACACTGTCGTGAATGACTTTCCCATCCACTTTCACCGTGATGGTGTTCAGGATTTCCGTTGAAGGCACGCCTACGAGAGCAAGCATGTTGTTTCCGGCAATCTGCGGTCCACCAATCGAGACGGACGTTGTCGCTGATGGCAGTGTGTAGACAGCGTAGAACTGATTCAGTCCTGCACCGGCGCCCACTCCATCACCACCTTCATCTACGCCTGTGTAGTCAGCTTGACCATTAGGTGAGATGCCTGTGTTGACGCGCTGCCATCCACCGTCAATGACCCACTGCAACGTTCCGCCAAGGACAGGATCCACAGTGTTGGGACTTGATCCGTTGGCTGCAACGCCGTCGAGTCTATTGTCGATGAGCAGATACCAGTTCGTTGGGTTCTTTGCGGTCACGACCGCTCCGAAATCGACGTTGTCGCGAGCATCGTTAGCAAACGCCACATAGTCACCACCTACCAGATAATCTGGCAGCGGAACGATGTTCGTTCCAGCAGTGCTGAGCAGCCCAGCGTCATCAAAGGCTGCGCCATTGTGTTGGTGGGTTCTATCAGAGAAGCTCAATGCGTCTTCACCGAAGTTGCTGTAGATCACTGCTGGAGCATCTGCGCCAAGATTGGTCTCAGTCACCGTCAGGATGTTTGCTGTCAACTGGCCAATCGAAGCACCGGATCCTCCGTTCCAGAGAGCACCGACTTCTACAGCACTCAGTGGGCGACCCCATGCTCCAACGTCGTCAATCGGCCCATGCCAGGTGCGACCGCGACCTTGTGGGTTTTCTCCGATCATCAGAGCATCAGCAATGTTGGTTGGCACACCGCCGTAAGCGGCTTCTGCAGCAACTTTGCCATCGATGTAGACGTATGTTTTGTTGCTGTCAGGATCGCTTACAGCCACAACATGATGCATTTCTCCATCATTGACTGGTGTAGTGGTTGCCTCTGGCTCCACGTTTCCGGCTTTGACTGCGAAGTAAGGATTCGCTCCACTGCGGTGTACCCGCCAGGAATCGCCCTCACCTTTAGCGATTAGACACTGCCAGTCTTTGGAGAATGAATCCACCTTGAACCAAGCAGCGACCGAGAAACCGTTCCCGTCCTGGAAGTCGAAGACGTCTTCGTGACCGCCATCGACAGAAACGAATTGGTCAACTCCATCCAGTGCGACAGCATTTCCGAACTTACCGGGCGCATATGCGAGCGGTGCAGTTCCCTGCGCTTCACCATCGTAGCCACTGACTACGTCTGCAGTGTTGTCATCAAACGGCCAGTAGGAGATCAGTCCGCTGCCAATGTTTGCGTCAACTTGACGGATAATGATACCGCTGATACCACCACTTCCATCTTCGAGATGCTTGTAGTAGAGAGCCTGGCCTGGGCCAACGACGATGGTCGTTGTTGATCCGCCATTGGCAAAGCTGCCTGAGTTGGCTGCTGCCGGCTCGTCTGCATCGCCACCTGCCCAGAGAATTGCCTCCTGGCCAGTGTCGGTCGTGCGACCTTCGAACAGCGTCACGTTATACACACCTGGAGCAAGGCCATCGACACGGATGCGGGCAGATGTGCCCGGAGTGTCAGCGATTTTGAACAGGTAGTCATCATTGACGTTCTGCGGGATGTCGATTCCATCGAAGCTCGCTCCAGCACCCGGTGCTGCAGTGTTGTTCGGATTGAATCCGTCATCGAGGGCGGTGATCGTAACACCGGACTGAACGCCATTGGTGTCGCTCACAGCTACTGCAGTGTCCATTGGTAGGTTATCGATACCATTCCATCCGTCAGCCGTGCCATTTGCAGGTCCGGGTGAGTCAGGAGTGTTGCCGAAGTCCAGTTGGAACAGTGACAGCGGCTTGGGCAGTTCTGAAGGGAATTTCGCTTCAGCGATGATCTCAACATGGTGCTTTGATCCATCAAACACGAAGAACTCGTTGTTGATCGGATCTGCGCCCGCAGCTGCGCGAGCACCTGCGATCGTCGCACCATTGAGACGCACATCGATTCCGATTCCATTTCCAAGTCCGTCCTCGTTGCCATCGTTGTCCCAAGTGTCAAATGCCACTGTCAGACCTTTGCCGAAGCCTTCCTCGGCCGGACTTGCAAACTCATCGTCAGCAATCGGGCCGAAGTTGAAGGAGAAGCCATCCGCAGGGCGGGCACCTCCACCACTGAGCGCGTAATCAAAGGCTACAGCGAAGTCGCCTCCGATGTCTCCAAGATTAGGAAGACGGTAGGCTGCGTTCTGGCTGCTGATGGCATCGATTGTCATCTGCAGAGCCTTACCCTGCACAGCAGCGGTGAAGACAGCATCAGAAGCAACGCTTGAGCCATCGCCCAGATCAGTCGTGCCATCAGCAAGATGGTTGAAGTTCTGGAAGTAGAGACATGAATTCTCAAGCTCGAAGCCATCGGAGAGCCCGTCACCATCGGTATCAGCGCTATTTGGATTGGTACCCGTAACACGGAGCTCCATTCCATCACTGATGCCGTCACCGTCGGTATCAAACACCGTAGGAAGCGTAGCGAGACCGACTTCGATCCATTCTTCACCGTCCCAGAGTCCGTCACCATCCGTGTCTTTGATGGATGGATTGGTTCCCAGAGCCAGCTCGTCGCCATTGGTAGCGCGGTCTCCGTCTGAGTCATCGTTCAGATCCTGTGAGAGGTCGCCGAACCATGCATATTCGAGGATATCGGAGATTCCGTCACCGTCGCAGTCAGCGGGCAGACGCAGATTGGACTCAGGGACAAGCAGGTTGGCCCCGTTCGCAGCAAGGTCGATCGCCTGATCCTGAGCCGTTGGGAAACCAACAGCAGCACCAGGGCCGTTCACTGGATCGTAGTCCCAATAAAGGACACCAGCGTCACCGCCTCCGCCCTCAGCGGTATACATTACCATGTTTACCCATCCCGCCTGAGCAGACACTTCAACGATTGGGCTACCGCCGTTGTCGTTGGTGGCAGTGCCAGTCCAGTTGTTGTCATCGATAAGGACTTCTCCACTATCTTCCACACCATTACCATTCAGGTCGATGTAGAGGAAAGTGTAATCGTCGATACCATCTCTGAATTTGTAGTTTCCACTCTCAGGGAAGAGAATCTGACCGGTCAGACGAGTGAGATAATTATCACGCGCAAGGTTGGTTTCCGCTGGGTAGTCCTGAACACCCGGAATCGCAGCACCATTTCCAGTCCACCAGGTTCCTGCAGCGCCGTTGAAGGCGTTGTCTGCTGGACGTGATCCGATGACAGCTTCGAGACCGGCACGGTTCCCTGGATTTCCGTTTTGCCACCATTCTTGATACAATCCCTGTTTTGGAAGTGGCGGGCGCAGGTTGGATTCTGGAACGAGCAAGGCTGCACCGTTTGCAGCGAGATCGATCGCCTGGTCAAGAGCGGTCGGGAAACCAACTCCAGCACCAATACCTCCGACTGGATCGTAGTCCCAGTAAAGGACACCAGCGTCGCCACCACCGCCTTCAGCAGTATACATCACCATATCCACCCATCCGGCAGTAGCCGTAACCTCAACGATGGGGCTACCACCGTTGTCGTTGGTAGCAGTGCCAGTCCAGGCATTGTCATCGATAAGGACTTCTCCAGAGTCTTCCACACCGTTGCCGTTAAGGTCGATGTAAAGGAAGGTGTAGTCGTCTACGCCGTCTCTGAACTTGTAGGTTCCATCTTCAGGGAAGAGGATTTGACCGCTCAAGCGAGTGATGTAGTTGTCACGGGCAAGATTGGTTTCGGCAGGGTAGTCCTGGACGCCGGGAATGGCAGTGCCATTTCCGGTCCACCAAGTTCCAGCAGCACCGTAAAATACGTTGGCTGCTCCACGGGATCCGAAAACAGCTTCTACACCTGCACGGCTACCCGGGTTGCTGTTCTGCCACCACTCCTGGCGCAGACCATTGGATGGAGTGGTAAACGGAATGCCACAGGCTACTCCAAGGTTGTCGATGTTCACCGTCTCCCATGCACCGCCTGTGCGGGCAGCGAATGCGACTCGATCACCTGACGCAGGAGTCCAGTCGACAGCCACATCTCTGTGCAGGATATTCCCGCCGTAGGCCACTGTCACCCAGCCACCACCGGCTGAATTTGGAGTGTAGGAGATATCCACCTTCCTCGACACCCCGTCGAACTTGAAGATGCTGTTGTCGTTTTTGTCTTCGTCAGCGCCAATGCGCTTTTGGGCAACTTCCACGTTGTCCACGCGAATATCGACCCCAATGCCGTCTGGCGCACCGTTGTCCCATGTATCGAACGCAACGACCAGTCCGTCAGGGTGGCCTTCTTCTCCGGCGACTGCATCGTCTGCAATGGCACCAAAGGAGAATGAGAAGCCGTCTGCAGGAGCGTTGCCCTCAGGCGTTTCGGCAAGAGTGAGATCCATCTTGACACTGAATTCCAGTTCAACTTCTTCACCGACAACGCTGACAAAAACGCCACCGCCATCCCAGCGTGTGGTGCCGTCATCCTCAAAGTTATACCTGTGGGCAAAACTCAAGGTCAGTGGACCGTCAGCAGTCACTTCAATGACAGGTGACACGAGGCGGGAAGCAACTACTCCCTCACCACCAGCAACGCTCCACGTTCCTCCGCTGTTCGACCAAGGCCCGGCGACTGTGCCGTTGTTGGCAACAGTGAACCCGGCAGCATCTGCGAAGTCGGTATCCAAAAGACCTGGGATACTAACCGAATCAATCTCCCAGTTGGGAGCAGGATTGACAGTGCCTTCGTCCCAGGCGCCAACGAACGTCACCTGAATTTTCTGACCAGCTGAGTAGGTGCCGAGATTCGCAACACTCGTGATGAACGTGCCGTCCGCGTAACCTGCAGAGGTGTTATTGAATCCGAACTTGTCTTTTAGCACGTTGTTACCAGTGATCTTGCGACCATCTGCATTCGCGCCTCCAAGTCCAGAACCGTCATAGCCGTTTTCGGTAAATTCCTCGACGTAGGACAGTGATCCATTGGCCAGGAGATCAAAAACGGGAAGCTTGTAGTTCGCGCCCTGACCTCCAACACCCTCAAGTGTCAGATTCAAGGAACCGTTTTCGATAGTGGTTCCGCCATCCACCGTGTTGGTGAGGATAGAACCGTCGCCGAGGTCGAGACCGTTCGCATTTTGGAAGTCCTGAACATAGCAAAGACCGTGGCCGTCGCCGAATCCGTCACCGTTGGAGTCAAACTGGCCGGGCCAGGTGCCATATGAGACTTCAAATGAGTCGCTCAGGCCGTCACCATCGGTGTCGGCTTTAAGTGGGTTGATTCCCAATGCTTCTTCCTGTCCGTCTGTAAGGCCGTCTCCATCGGTGTCAGCTACCAGCGGATTTGTGCCATTGCGGAACTCTTCCTTGTTGGTCTGGCCATCGCCGTCATTGTCGTCATCTGCACCGGAATCGGTGTTGCCGAGATTTGCAATTTCCCAAGAATCGCGAAGTCCGTCGAGATCTGGATCAGGGCCGAGGTCTACGCCGCCGCCGAGCGTCTTTGGATTTGCGCCTGTTGCGAGTTCAGCGATCTCGTCTCCTGTGAGTGCTCCGCCCCAAACGGCGAAGTCGTCCATAATGCCGGGAAATGCACTGGCCCCATTTTGAGCAGAACCAATCCACAAGCTGTTTATGTCAGTTGGCAGTGGAGCGGCGGGAACACCTGCGGCACTTTGGTCGAGGAAGAGTTCCCCATCGATGTAGATCCGCTTGTCAGCTCCGTCTTTCACAAAGACGAAGTGGTGGAAAGCACCATCATTCCAGGCAAAGCCGTTGAAACCAGTCGGATCCCCGTTGATTCGCTGCGGCGGATCACAACATCCAGCGGTATCCATGTAAATGGTTCCATTGCTCCATGGCAGGTGAGCCTGAAAACCGCGCTCGGTTCCAGTGGAGCTTGGAGCGACAAACCAGAACGAAGACGCACTGGTCGGAGCGGGTGTCTTCTGCCAGAGGGAAACTGACATCTTGTCACCAGCAGTCACTGCGTTGAACAATCCGGCATCGGCTACACCGATGTATCCACCAGTCATGGCCTGGCCGCGAACGGCGTCGGTAGTGTAAGTGAGACCATCGCTCGGAATTCCGGCGAGGCCCGAGATGTCGTCATTCGCGCTGCCGTCAAATGACCAGTACGCGACGAGGGGAGTGGTTTCTCCGATCTTGGAAGCATCCACCCGAACGTTGTCGAAGTGGGCTCTTCCACCCGATACATCGTCCCCCAGAACGATGACAACCGTGCCGTCAACTGCTGCCCCAGTAGTAAAAGTAACCGTGGCATCAACGAAGGTTCCCTCTGCCTGAGGTGGCCCAGAGTCTACGACGGTAGACGCAGCAAGCAGTGCTATCGCGTCGTTCGCGTTTGCTGTAGCAGCATCAGGAACCGCATTGGTCAAACCAATGATCGCAAGTGCTCCCTCAGGACTGAAACTGGCGTTTCGGTTACCCACCCCGACAGTCAGCGTATACGTGGTATTTGGCTCAACTGCGACACCCGTGTCCTGATAAATGAAGATATTGTTCTGAAGCCCGATGTGTTGAAGCCCTTCGGATGCGAATCCGTCGATGTATTCAATAAAGGTGTCTCCGGCGGCGGCTGGGCCCCCGAGTTTCCAGTCTGGGCCAATTTCATTGGACCACGTGTTGCCACCGCTGTGGAGGTCTGGTGCCTCAAAGCTGGCATTGTTTACGGTGACGGGAGCGGCGAGCGCTGTCGAGCCGAAGCCGACGAGCCCCACCCCTATCACGGCGTAGAGTTTATGTAACTTGCGTCGTATCATTTCCTTATAACGGGTATTTTGGGTTTTTGAACTGACAAATCGGGATTGTCCTGGGGATTTAATGCTGAACAGAACCGTTGCGATTAACGGATTCGCAATGATTTGGCAAGACTTTAGTCCAATAAATTGAACAATTTCGTAACGTTGCGAAAAGTGATCATCTAATCCGCCCCGTTGCCGCTGCGGATGGTCGCTTCGGCGCGGTAGATGTCGCGGTTGGATGCTTGAAACTCTGGTTTGAGCCGGACGGTGAGCTTCGAAAGATCGACTAGTGACCACCGCAAAAACGTCCAGTCGCCGTCGTTGCCATCGTGAGCGATGCCCAGAAGGAGGTGGCAGGCATCGTCCAGCACCTTGTTGGTCTCTGCCTTTGGGGTGAAATAGAAGGTGCGGAGGCTGGAGTTCTCTGATGTCGACTCGTAGAGCTTGGGATCGAGGTAGAACACTCGCTGGCTTTCGACATGAACGATTCTGATATCTGGATACCCTGAGCGCTGATGGTTCCCGGCAGCCGTGGCCGGTGTACCGGCTTCGAATTCGCTGGTGGAATCAATGGACTGAATGAGGGCGTCTTCAAACAGGCGGCTCGCCTCGTTGATCCGCCTCAATTGCTTCACTGGGCTGTTGGCGGCGTTCATTTGAGCGATTGCGCGATCAGACGCCACCGCCACAGCATCAATAAACAATGCGGTTACTCCATCAGCCTGATCGACCGGAAGGATTCGTTTCCCTGAAACCTGCTGAACGACTTCCGAGAACGGCAACTTGAGCACACCGGATGAACTATTGAACAAAAGCTGTTCGATCTGAATGGGTTCTGCGGGTGGGGACTGGATCGTTGACCGCTGAGGCTTGTCACAGGCGAGGGATGCCAGCGCCCAAGCGGGAGCGATAACACGGACGGCACGAATGAACATATCTCCCTCAATAGTAGGCAATCTGAATGACGACAATGCTCTAATCAGGCGCGACTTTGATTGCGCGATGGCGAAGCTCCGCAGCCGCCGTGCTGGCAGCTTCCTCGGACGCAGCGTGAATACTCAGCAAACACTTCCCCTCCGCGACATGGGTGCCCACTTTTGCGATCCTGCTGAGCCCTACCGAGAAATCGACAGACTCCCCTGCCCTGGTGCGACCGGCACCCAGTCCAAGGACAACCTCGCCCACCACGCCCGCATCTACGGCTGTAACGGTGCCAGTTACTGCGGCTTGAAGCTCGCTCCGTACCACGGCGGGGTATCGATTCACTGGATCAACATCTGGATCGCCCCCTTGCGCGACGAGCATTTGCCGCCATTTCCCGAGAGCTGCCCCGTTATCCAGTAGCTCTTCCATCTGCTGCCGCTCGCGTCCAGACACGCAGTCCGCCAAGTCCAGCACCAGACACCTCAGATCCGGTGGCCCGCCTCCTTTGAGAACCTCAACCGCTTCGGCCACTTCCAGCGCATTGCCGACGGCCTCGCCCAGCGGCTCATCCATAGGCGTCAGGAGAGTCGAGACGTCGATCCCCATCTTTCTTCCTACTATGACCATTTCCTGCGCGAGGAGTTGGGCATCAGCGAGAGTTTTCATGAATGCGCCGGAGCCGTATTTTACGTCGAGGACAAGTGCATCGAGCGATTCCGCCAGCTTTTTACTCATGATGCTGGACACGATCAATGGCCGGGATGGCACAGTGCCAGTGACATCCCGCAGGCCGTAGAGCTTGCGGTCAGCCGGACAAATTTCGGGCGTTTGTCCGGTCATGACACAGCCTACGATCTCGATTTGCCGCTCGATTTCAGTCAAAGTGAGATCTGTCCGAAATCCCGGAATGCTCTCCATCTTGTCCAAAGTTCCGCCCGTGATTCCGAGTCCCCTGCCTGAGATCATGGGAACGCGCAGGCCTGCACTGGCGAGCAATGGAGCCAGGACCAGCGATGTTTTGTCACCAATTCCTCCTGTAGAATGCTTATCCACGATGCGGCCGCTGCCATGGCCGGAATGATTGAGGACAGCTCCACTCTGAAGCATCCCCATCGTCATTGCCGTGGTCTCTTCCGCATCCATCCCGCGAATACAGATGGCCATGGCGAGAGCAGCCATCTGGTAGTCTGGCACATCCCCACTGACGTAGCCGCTTATAAGAAAGCGGATCTCATCCTCCTCCAGGCGCAGACCATCGCGTTTTTTCTCAATCAGGGCTGGGACGGATCTCATTTCGAACAGGATATGCAGGAATTATTGCAATATGGGCGAAAAAGTGGCAGCCTACCGAGTAACAAGGCGCTGTCACGCCGCTAAACGGACAAAACCACACTGACCACCAAATTATGAAAACAGTTCAATTCCTTCTTTCTCTCGGTTTCGGTATCGCACTGGGCACTGCTATGGCCCAAGCTGAGGAAGCCGCAAAGCCAGTCAACTCAAAATGCCCGATCAGCGGTAAAGCGATCGACGCAGAGCAGACGTCCACTTACACCAAGGTCGTTGGCTTCTGCTGCGAGAAGTGCTTAGCCAAGCACAATGAGAATCCTGCGGCGAACGTAGCTAAAATCGCTGAAATGCCAGCAGACAAGATCGTGAACACCAAGTGCCCTGTGAGCGGCAAAGCGATCGATGCTGAGCAAACAGCCATGCTGCACGGCGCGAAAGTGGGTCTGTGCTGTGAGAAGTGCCTCGCTAAATTCAAGGCAGATCCAGAGGCGCTCGCCGCAAAGGTTGTCTATGACAACGCAGCGAACGAAAAATGCCCGGTCAGCGGCAAGGCTGTCGATGCCGAGCAGGTGGCAACTTTCTCCGCAAAAGTCGCGTTTTGTTGCGAGAAGTGCAAAGCCAAGTTCGACGAAGCGCCTGACAAGAGCATCGGTAAAGTCGAATTCGACAGCGCAGAGAAGAAGTAATCCGCTTCCGAAAATCATTCCGGGCTTTTAAGTCAGCCCTTACTTCTCAGAGCCCCAGAGCATGCCTAGCGCGCTCTGGGGCTTTTTATTAAATCCGCAATCGATTGAGAACGTAAAAGGCTTGTGTGAAACCTGAAATCCGCGTTCCGTGACCACCCAACATGCCTGAAACCATGTCAGCCGGAATCCATCCTCAAGAAACCAAGACCAAGTTTTTCCGATCGGTTCGGCCGCTGCACCTGCGCTGCGGCGAGACGCTGGATGAGTTCACGCTTGCCTACGAAACTTACGGCGAGCTGAACGCTGCAATGGACAATGCGATCCTGCTGTTCCATGCGCTTACAGGGAGCCAGAACGCTGCAGGATTTACCGAATCGGTGGAAGGCGTCGGCGAACGATGGACTGAGGAATGTCAGATCGGCTGGTGGGACGGATTCATCGGCGAAGGCAAGGCGCTTGACACTTCGAAGTATTTCATCGTCTGCGCGAACTACCTAGGCGGATGCTACGGCTCCACCGGCCCGACCACTCCAGATCCCGAAACCGGTATCCCTTACGGCAGCCGCTTCCCGCGGATCGCCATTGCGGATATCGTTGATTCTCAGGTGCAACTGCTGGACTACCTGGGTATCACCGAGCTGCGTGCCGCCGTTGGCGCTTCTGTTGGAGGAATGTTAGCGCTGAGTCTGGCTACACGCTATACGGAACGGGTCGACAGCGTAATCGCGATCGGCAGCGGCATGAGCACGCCCCCACTGCAACGGATCCAGAACTTCGAGCAGGTGTGCGCCATCGAGTCAGACATCCATTTTCTGGGCGGCGACTACTATGAGTCCACACCTCCATCGCAAGGACTGGCTCTTGCCCGAATGATCAGCCACAAGACGTTCGTTTCCCTGAGTGCCCTGGAGCGGCGAGCCAGGGATGAGATTCGCCAACCGGAGGACGATCCGTCTTTTTCATGGTACGAGATCAATCGCTCCCTGGAGTCCTACATGCTCCATCAGGGCCGGAAGTTCGTGAAACGCTTTGATGCCAATACTTACCTGCGGGTAATCGATGCCTGGCAACGATTCGATTTAGTCAGCGAGGCCAAAGCAAAGTCCATGGAGGACCTCTTTTCCCGCTGCAGGGATCAGCGCTACCTGATATTCAGCATTGACTCGGACGTGTGCTTTTATCCCGATCAGCAGGCGCAAATGGCCCGGATGCTGAGCGCCAACGGCGTCCCTAACATGCACATAACTGTGCACTCATCGAAGGGCCACGATGCCTTCCTAACGGAGCCGGAACTCTTCACTCCCCACTTAGTCTACGCCTTGGAAAAGTGATGGCCTAGCGCAGATTTGGCAGCTGATCCGGGGCCGCGTTGAAGTTTTTTTCAACGGCTTTCACCACAGCGGGAGTAAGCCGACGGGCGACACTTCCAGCCATCCCCTCCGCCTCTGAGTATCCCTTCTGCGAGGCACCCAGGTACAGGTAGTAAGCGGCTTCAAGATTAACGGCAACTGCCTTCCCCGTCTCAACCATGCGCCCGAGCCGGAACCACGCCTCCGCATAACCCTGACCAGCGGCGCTGCGGTAAAGCTCGAATGCCGCATCTGGATCCTGCAGGGCTCCTGCAGTCGTTTCGTAAATCTCACCCAAAGCACACTGTGACGGCGCATGCCCCTGAGCGGCACCCAATTGAAACCACGCGGCGGCAGCAATGTGATCTTTGACGGACACTACTCCAGAGGCATACCCCTTCCCCATCCGGTATTGGGCTTCGGCATATCCAGCCTGGCCAGACAACTGGAAGCTCTCGAATGCATTGTTCTGATCTTTTCGGATCCCTAGTCCCTGTTCATAGCAAATAGCCAAGCGAAACAAGCCGACAGGGTCACCCGCCTCAGCGGCCTCCTGGTAGGCCTTGACCGCACCAGCGATGTCTTTTGAGGTTCCCACGCCCTCTTCCTGGGCGATCCCGTAGTCGACCAATGCTGGCGCGTAGCCTTCCTGGGCAGCGAGTCGAAATTCCTCAACAGCTTTCCGCGGATCGGATGCCTGCAACAGCTTGCCCAATCGGTGATGCCCTTCGAGCGACTGAAGCGCAGCCGCTTTCTCGAACCAACGCATCGCAAGCTCGCGATCGGGCTTGCTACCGCTCTGCGCCAATACTCCCAACTTCACCATGGCTGAGGTGGAACCATTGGCTGCTGCTTTATTATAGAGCGCCAGAGCAGCCGCGGGATCAGCCTTTCCTGATTCACCGTCCTCCAGCATTTCCCCCTGGTGATAAAGGGACTCAGCATCACCCGCAGCACCAGCTTTCTGAAACCAGCTCTGCGCCTCCACCAGGTCGGGCTTCAATGAGCCGGGGATGCCACTCCGGTATATCTGCCCAAGCCTTCGCATGGCCGCCCCCATCCCGAGTGCGGCAACATCTTTTAATGATTGGATGCCGCTCGCAACCCGCTTCGAGCTGCCGGGTTGCGCGGTGTCAATCCTGAGCCGCCCGAGCGAATACATGGCGGCAAAGTGCTTGCGCTGAGCGGCTCCGAAAAACGACTGCTCAGCATCGAGCAGCGAGCGCGGCACACCTTTCCCGTTCGCCTGACACCAGCCGAGAAGATACTGGGCGTCGGGGTCCCGATCGTCTACAGCGGACCGCAACTGCTGTACTGCCAAATCCCAGCGCTGGGATTCGAGGTATTCCTGCGCTTTTGCGACTTTTGCCGAAGGATTCTGAACAGCACCCCGCAGCGGCGCAGCCAGCCAGCTCTGCGCTGGACTATGGCTCGGCGCGACAACAACGGAAAAGATCACTACGAGTGTCGGTAACACGCACTGCTGGAGGAGGCAATTTGGACGACAGCTGGAGGAACGAAAATCAAACATAAGGGACGGAAACTAGTTGCTGGATCATATCGTCCCAAGGCTGACGCCCCAAGCGAATTCCGGCTAGGCAACTACAGTTTCTTGAAGTCCGGGCAGAATAACCGGGGATTTCTTGAGGTCACGCAGGCTAAAGAGCTGCCCCCAGTCGCCTCCAGCCATCGCCCGGGAGGCAGTCGACCGGCTACTGCCAAATTGCCACGCGGCATTACTGAGGTAGGCCTCCAGATACGCCCTGCTTCCAAGGATGCCTCCATCTGTCATGTATCGGACTCTGCAGCGAAGCAGCTGAGCGACGGACAATTGCCCTCCCACTGCCAGCACGGCCTCTATTTCACTCCTGCTCACAGAGCCAGGCGACGCATCCAGAGTTCCATAAAGCAACACTCGATAGCGCCCAGAGAGACGATGCCAGTCGTTGCGCGTAGCGCCCAGTGCACGGCAAAGTCCCTTCTGGCTAGCGCCAACTCCCGCCACAGCCTCCGCATAACCGCAAAACCGGTAATCCTTTGGATCACTTACGATTCCCGCGCGCACGGGATTCAAATCGATGTACGCCGCCACGGTCGCAAGGGCGTCGGAACCTTCAACAAGGACGCTTTTGTAAGGGGCCATCCAAAGCGTGCCACGACGACCGTGCGTCTTGTTGAACGCGAGCGTCAACCGGTGCTTCAACTCTTTCATAAAAGCAGCGAGATCACACATTCTACGGCTGAATTTCCGCAGTAAGTCATCAGCCAGCGAGTCATGCCCCGCCGTCCGATACATCTCAAGCTCCCGGCGAATCGCCAACACCTCCGCCTTTGAATACAGAATCCGCAAGTGCTTCAGCATCTTTTCTTCATCTTCCAGCAACGGCCTCACGAAGGGCCCTCGATCAGGAACCTCCACAAGAACGTGGAAATGATTCGACATACAGCACCAGGTAACAATCCGCACCCCCGTGAAAGCCGACATCTTGGTCAGCCACTGGCGAAAGAGGAACTTCTCGGCATCCCCGAACAGAAAATCCCCCCCCGTGGTGCGGGACATGACGTGATAAAAACTGATCGGGCCGTGACCCAGAAACCTGCGGCGATACATTAGAAGTCGATCGCTCACGGAAGCTGACGCGTCAACGATAAATAAGCTGACTGTTTATTAGTCTGTTTGCTGTTGACTGCCTGAGAATTCGGCACCACTATCCCGACCATGCCAGCAAAAATCTACACAGATAAGGATGCTGATCTCAAGGTACTCCAGGGTAAGACCTGTGCCGTGATCGGCTTCGGATCCCAGGGACACGCACATGCGCTGAACCTGAAAGACAGCAAAGTGAAGGTCATCATCGGCCTTTACAAAGGTAGCAAGTCGCGCCCAGTAGCCAAGAAGCTGGGGTTCGAGGTTCTTGATACCGCCGATGCAGTAAAGAAAGCAGACGTGATCTTCGTCGCCGTGCCAGATACGAAGATCAAAGAAGTCTACGAAGCTGACATTGCGCCTAACCTCACTGAGGGAAAGACACTTCTTTTCAGCCACGGCTTCGCCATCCACTTCAAGACGATTACCCCTCCCGAAAACGTCAATGTCATCATGGTCGCCCCGAAGGGCCCTGGTCACATCGTCCGGCGCCAGTTTACTGAAGGAAAGGGAGTCCCTGCACTGATCGCTGTCCATCAGGATCCGGGCAAAAACGCCAAGAAGATTGCACTGGCATGGGCCAAAGGTGTAGGGGGCACGCGCGGCGGCGTATTCCAGACGACGTTCAAAGAAGAAACCGAAACGGATCTCTTCGGCGAGCAAACGGTGCTTTGCGGTGGCGTCACCGCGCTGATCAAAGCAGGCTACGAAACACTGGTGGAAGCCGGATATCAGCCGGAAATGGCTTACTTCGAGTGTCTTCACGAGATGAAGCTCATTGTCGACCTCATCAACGAATCAGGCATTGCAGGCATGCGCTTTTCGATCTCTGAAACTGCTGAGTACGGCGATGTAACCGTCGGCCCGAAGATCATCGATGCCTCAGTCAAGCGTCGCATGAAAACAGCACTCAAGCGCATCCAGAACGGCCAGTTCGCACAAGAGTGGGTCGACGAATATGAAGCCGGCCAGAAGAACTTTGACCAGATTCGCAAAGACGAAGCTGAACATGGCATTGAAAAAGTGGGCAAGCGCCTTCGCAACTTGATGCCATGGATCAAGAAACGCAGCCTCAAGGGTGCCCAGGCAACCTACTCCTGATACCCAGACTTCGAACCGACTGCCAAAGTACGTCGGCCGTTAATTTCACCCGCTCGGACTTCGTGTTCGAGCGGGTTTTTCTTGCCCCTTGCCCGCTAAAGAATGTGAAGCGCCCTCACCAGACTGTAATCGAGACTCAGCAGCCACAGTGCCAGTAGAGCCGTAATGATGGTAGAGGCAATGATCCAAGGATGCCGCATCAACCTTTCCGGCTCCAGACGAGCGCCGACGTCACTCATCGCATAATGGAAGTAGGCAATAATCGCGATCACGATCATTGGGAAAACCAGTATCAGGTTCTCAAACTCCGGGTGCGTCGCCATTGCGATCCCCGTGCAGAAACAGAACAGATTTGCATAGGTGATCATGGCAATGATCAGCTTCTGGTTGTTGTAGGTGCGGAAAGACTTCCGGTATCGCCCACTGACCTCAGGATCATCAATGAAACGGAATTCCGCATAGCGCTTACCCGTCATCAGCAACGCTCCAAATGACCACCACGCCAGAACGATCGTCATCGGCACCCGGTAGTCTGCCTCGTAACCATGCAGCGGAACCAGAGCGTACCACCCCAGCCACAGCCGGATTGGATTGTTAAAGGACTCCGCGATCACATCGAGATATGCCCGGTCTTTCAGTCGCAGCGGTTGAACATTGTAAACCACCCCGCTCAGCAGCAACAGAGCCAGGGCAATGATGTATCCGATATCGAAGAATTGAAACGCGATGACGAAGCCAAGGATAATGAGAATCACCTTAATTCCCCAGAGAATCGTGACGTTCACTTTTCCAGCAGCCACCCCCCGCAAACGCTTTGTCGGATGTGTCCGATCGAAAGGCGCATCCAGAATCTCATTTAGAATGTAGTTCGCTGATGCGATGAAACATGCAGGCACCAGCGATAGAGCACAGACAAGAATATTACCGACGTTGAGGTCTACACCTGGCCCAAGAACGAAAGCGACCGCATGCCCGAAGACAATGAATATGTTCTTCAGCCAGTGGTCGATGCGACAGATGCGAATGTATTCGTTCACGGAGAATCGAGCTAATCGAGTTGCCAGCCAACGGATGAATGGGCCGGATTTCGGGACAAGAGGTTGGGGCACATACCCCAAAGATCCGTGAGGCCAAAGAAGAAAACGCATTTTCTTCGTAGACACTTAAGGTTAGGATAACTTAACTTCCGTCAGCTCTCCCAGTGCTGATGAGAAATGGTGACGTCTCCTCCATCCGACCGAGCAGCTCTGAGCGAGATTCTTCATTTTCGCTGCAGTAGCTGCTTCCAAACGCTCCAGGTGCCGATGACTTTTGCAGGTCAATCAGCACCTTGTCCGTTTTGCCTGGAAATCACCGCCGCTCCCGCTCCACCCCAACAGCACCTCCCAGCCAACACTGCCCGGATACATTTTTCGTGCCCTTGCTGCCATAACGGTCTCAGCGTGTCAGCAGAACTAGCCGGAATCACAGGGCCTTGCCTCTATTGCGGCACCACCATTTCGGCACCGCATCCACATCAGCGCACACCCAGCCTTGACGACTCTCTCCCGGCCAGAGCCCAAACGCCCGCGCCCCGGTGCCCACCTCACACAGAGACCGCAGCAGCGAAACAGCCAGCTTCGCCCGCACCTCCTGAGATCTCCACCAGGAGACCAACCGTCGCCCCTCCCCGTTCGCGCAAACTTCTCGGGACAGTCGGCGCGATGCTGCTGGTTTTTGGTATCGCTGGAATTACCGTATTTTTTGCCGGGCCCGGGAAAAACCTCTTTAGCGGCGGCCGAATTTACGACCGGAGCAACTCCGATCAAACGCTGGAAAGCGCCTTGGCCTACCGAGATCGCCTGGAAAAGGACAAAAACCGTGCCATTACGGAGGCTTTCAGTTGTGTTCGAGGTTTTTTGACAGCTGCAGACTGGTCGGAAGCTAGCTCTTATGCAATTGGCATCCCCCAAGCGGCTCTGGGAAACAAGATTCCACCTATGATCAGCGCGAAAGCGAAGGATCTTACATTTCACACGGCGGAGCGCATCCCTGAGACGGAAAACTTCATCGTAAAGCATTGGCTAACTCCAGACTCAGGCCGCCCCCCCATAGCAATCTGGGTCGAAAACACAGAAGACGGCCCGCGATTGCGCTGGGATTTTCTTGAACAGCAACTTTCCGGACGAATTCAACAGCTTAAAGATTCCGAATCTGCGCCATCCGCCCGTTTCTACGCCCAACTGCACACGATACCCAAGGAAGACAACCCACTTGCCGATCTTCCAGACCTCGCCGACACTACCGTGGTGGCAATTTCTTCCGCATTTACCGACGCGGAGGCCGAAGCTTTCTATGCTTTTGTCCCGATCGCCTCCTCATTTCACTCCAAGCTCGACAAGCTCTTGGAAACAACTCAGTCTATCGAGGGATGGATTTCTGCCTCGCGGTCAACCACCACCTCAGGACGTAACATTGTCATTATCAATGATTTCCAATTCGATAGAAGCACCCATTCAAATCGAAAAGCGACAGAGAAAACACCCGTATCGCTCAATTATGGAAATTCTGGTTTATCTCTTTGAAAAAAAAAACGCTTTTTGTTAAATTGATCTTGAAAGAATGCTCTGAATGTTCGCATATTCTATGAAACGATGGTAAGTTCTGAGATCATCGACACATCACCTCAAAGAAGCATTTACCTACAGTCTTTTAACACATGAAAAAACGCATCCAGACTCCTTTGATGGCAACTGTTGCTGCACTCGCGGTGGGCTTTGTCTCTCCAGCATTTGCAGACACTGATTGCGACAAAGCAAGTTCCAAGTTCGCAGCTGCTGTTGCGAGTAAACCCGACGAGCTCCTTACCTTGCTTGCTGAGACAATTGCCAAGAACGAGTCCTGCTCCTGCGAAGTAGTTCAGGCAGCGATCAAAGCTGTTGGCGCTGACAAGGCCAAAGTTGGCGACATTGTCTTCACCGCAGTGAGTGTTGCCCCAGGCATGGCTACCACCATCACAGAGTGCGCAGTAGCTGCTGCACCTAAGGCGACTTCTGAAATCAAGGCAGCCCTTAAGAGTGCTCTTTCCGATAAAGGTTCAGCCTCATACGGCAAAGAAATTTCCGGCAAGAACCCAGGTAAAGACGTTGTCCCTGATGAAGTTCAACCTACTGACGATGGAGGCTTTGACTTCGGTCGTGCACCACTCGACGTTCGCGGTATTTACCTTCTCGCCCCATCTCCCGGTGGCGGTTTCGTTTCAGAGAACGTGGTTGAAGTCATTGAGCGCGTTAAGGTGATCACACGCCACGTCGGTGGTGGTGGCCTTCGTGTCATCGATCCTAATGACTACGACGGTGACGGAATTCCTAACGATCGTGACGCGGATCCATACGATCCGAATAACAGAAACGAAATTACACCCGCAGATCCAGCACCAGGTGCTTGATTTTTCTCGGTAATTCAAAACTTTAAAAGAGCTGCCTCGGAAGAGGCAGCTCTTTTTTTTGTCGAAATATGTGATGGTGGACAGACATCTACCAGTTACCATTTCGATATCTGGAGAATCTCTCACCACCTGCTTCTGAACTGACCGATGGGAATCTACAATCGCGACTACATGAAAGACGGAGGATCGCCCGGCTCCGTCTGGGGCGGTGGATCTGCGCAATGGCCTCCAGTGTGCAAATGGCTGATCATCAGCACTGCAATTGTATTCGTCCTGCAGATTTTCAGCACGGGCAATAGTGGATCGGTTGTCGAGAACTGGCTGGCACTTGACACATCAGGCGTCTTGCACGGACAGATTTGGCGGTTGTTCACTTCTGCATTTTGCCACGACCCCAGCGGCTTGATGCACATTCTGTTCAATATGCTGATCCTCTGGTGGTTTGGGAAAACGCTGGAGCAGCGTTACGGATCCAGAGAGTTCCTGCTGTTTTATCTCGCTGGAGCGCTGTGCGCCAGCATTGCGTTCATTGGTATTGATCTGGCATCGGGCGGTTTCGGATCAGCGATCGGGGCATCCGGGGCAGTGATGGCGGTGATGATGTTGTACGCAGCCCATTACCCTCGGCAGAGAATCTATATCTGGTTCGTCATCCCAGTGGAGATCCGGTGGCTCGTCCTGGCTTACGTGATCTTTGACCTGTTTCCAGTGCTGCAAACACTGGCTGGCAATCCCAGTGGAGACGGAATCGCTCACTCCGCACATCTGGGCGGGCTGGCATTTGGCTTTTGCTACTGGAAATTTGGCTGGTACCTCGGCCCCCTTTGGGAAAGAGTTGCGAATGTTTTTTTGAAAACAAAACCGTCAACTGGCAGTAAAAAGAAACGCGCCTCTGGACGCAAAATCATCCCAATGCCTGGCACCCGGCAAACAACGGGCCCCACCAGCGCAGCAGCCTTCGAGAAGGAAGTGGATCGCATCCTTCAAAAGATTGTCGACAAAGGCAACTCAAGCCTCACGAGCCAAGAACGGGAGACACTCCTCGCCGCAAGCGAGCGCATTAAGAAGAAGGACAGCTAGGAAAGAATACGGCCGAGCGCATTCCGCCTTCTCGTCGCAACTCGAGCTTCGCGTGGATCGAAGCAATTTGAGAAACAAGTTGCGGGGCCCCCAATCAAAAGCCACTGTAATTGCTCTATTTTTGATATTTTTACGATGTTAATTATGAATACCGTCCACGATGTCGCAGAGATCACCAGCCACTTCCAGATGCCTGGGGACTACATCAGCCATCGCCCTTGCGGCAACGGGCACATCAATGACACATTCGTCGCGGCCTTTTCCCAAGGCGGAAACCGTGTCCGCTACATCGTCCAGCGCATCAATCAGTTGGTGTTTCGACAGCCGGAGGTCGTCATGGACAATATCATCCGGGTCACCACCCATCTGGCGGACAAATTGCGCCTGGCCAACGAGCCCGAGCTGCACCGAAGGGTATTAACGTTGATCCCCTGCCGGAACGGAAACCTGTGGCACTGCGACGATGCCGGAAACCACTGGCGCGCCTACATCTACATCGAAGGTGCCAGCGCCCATGACCACGTGGACAGCCCGGTACTGGCTCGCGAAGCGGCTCGAAGCTTCGGCGGATTCCAGAAGGCACTGGTGGACTTGCCGGGGCCTCGACTCAGGGACACCATTCCAAATTTCCACAACGCGCGGGTGCGGTTCAACACCTTTCAGGAAGCGGTAAACAATGATGCCGCAGGCAGAGTAGCGGCCTGCCGACAGGACATCGACTGGATCATGGAGCGCGAGGAGATGGTGGACGTCCTGCTCGATCTGCACGAGCGCGGTGATCTGCCCGAGCGAATCACTCACAATGACACCAAGATCAATAACGTTATGATCGATAATGTCAGCGGTGAGGGAATCTGCATCATGGATCTGGACACCGTCATGCCAGGATTCGCTCTCTACGATTTCGGAGATCTCATCCGCACGACCACCATCTCCTGCGCAGAAGACGAACGAGATCTCAATCGCGTGCAAATGCGCCTCCCTCTCTATGAGGCGCTCGTGAGCGGCTACCTTTCATCCGCCAACGATTTCCTCACAGACTGTGAACGGGAACACCTCGGGTTCTCAGGAAAACTGATAACGTTCACCATTGGGATGCGCTTCCTTACCGATCATCTCAACGGCGATACCTATTTCAAGATTCACCGCCCGAACCACAACCTCGAACGCTTTCGCGTGCAGGCAAAGATGGTCGAATCGATCGAAGAGCAGGAAGACGCCATGGCCGAAGCCCTGGAACAGGCCACCAAGCCCCGCCGAAGGCATGCCGTGAGAGTGTAAGACGGAACGATTACTTTGCCGATCTCCGGTAGTACCACCGGTAGATCTGTTCTGGTGTCAAAAGACGAAACCGCCAGAGCCAGACCAGTCCGATATTCTGCAACTTATTGCGCAAATACCCTCGTTTCTTAAACCGCCGCATCGAGGTCCGAAGCGGTGGATCTACCAGTACCACCGTTCCCCACTTTCTCAGACGAGCAGAAAAATCGACGTCTTCCATAATTGGAATCGAAGCGAATCCTCCCATTGCATCAAAAGTCTCGCGACTGACAAACAGACTCTGATCCCCATAAATAATCCCCCACCGACGGGTATAGGCGCGCACCCACCGCTCCATTCCAGCCAGCGCCGGATACTGCCAGGCAAGGTCGCGGTAGAAAGCACCACCTACAACACCGCCTGCACCCATTGCTGTGGCAACTCCCAGCAAATGATCGGCTGACAGATCTGTGTCCGCGTGATTGAACAAAAGAATACCTCCCTTTGCTGCCGCGGCTCCGGCATTGAGCTGCTGACCGCGCCCTCTGGTCTCACAGCACACCACCCTCGCACCTGCTGCTTGAGCCACTACGATACAAGCATCGCCGGACGATGCATCTGCGACAATCACTTCGAGGTCAAAGTAGCCGCCTGCCGCTGCATCTGTAAGGCCCGCCAGGCAACGCTCCAAGGCTACCGCATCGTTGAGACACGGAATGATAATGGAGATGCTTGGAACCCTAGTCGGCATCGTCGCCCAGCGGTTCCACCACCAGGCGGAAGAACTCCTGCTCGTCCGATTCAAGATCTGCGCTCACATCAGTCAATCCACTGTGACTCTGCCAGTAGACCATACCGGAATCGCTTTCAATGTTGTAGTCGACATCAGGCCGCAGACCAGGCAGTGGAGGCAACCGGACTTCGACGACCTCTTCTTCAAAAAGATGCAGGATTTCCAGAGTGATTGGAACTGAGAACTCGGTCGGATCCGTCCAGAACGCGTATTCCTGAAGATTGGTCATGCCATCAGAGTCGGGATCAGCCATGGGCCCTGTCATATCGACAGGCACACGGTACTTCGCGTCAAACTTCGCACTCGCCCACAGCTCGAACGTTAAAAACTTATCCTCATCCGTTCCAAAATAAAACGGCACCTGATGCAGCACCGCAATCGCGTCCAGATCGAACCCGCCTGTGCTGAAAGCCGTTGGGAACGGATCATTGACCAGCCGTCCTTCTGAATCAGGAGAACCGTAGGCAGGATCGATTGAACCAACCACATCAACGATGCGCACATGACTGGCTTCCTGCATCCCCAGGTCAGCCAAATCGAACGGCGTCCCAGTGCCCGCAGGGTACATTCCGGCTAAGTTGTGAAGCCCCGAAGATGATACGGTATCGAACGGCCCTATCTGCTGGCCGATCGGTCGCAATGCACTCGCTGGAAACCGCTTAAAGCTGGAGCCATCCGAGCTGACCTCCACGAACCCAAGCTCCAGAAACTCGTCACTGAAGCCATTCTCGAACACCGCGAAATCAGGACCGTCGCCGTTAACGATGGGCGGGTCAAAAGAAAGCGTTATCTGCCCACCATCGCCCAGACTGACTACGGGGGCCGACACTTGATCCTTCGCCGAAACATCAGCCTCGCCCAGGGCGTTTTCAGGCTCTCCAAATGTGGCATACCCTAGCGAGTGATCCGCAGCATTGATCGGGCCGCGAATGATGGACGTCACCGATGTGGCCCAGCCCACGATCCGGTCATCGTCTGCCGATATCCCCTGACCCGCAGCAGAACCAACCGCCGCCACGGCGACAGCGACGGCGGGAACCAGACACGAAATATTTCGGCGCCGACGCGTGAAGAACCAGCCCCCCAGCCCGATAGATACAAGCAACATGCTTGAAGATTCCGGCACGACGACCAGGTTGTCGACCGCAAAAAATGCCGGCGTATTGATTCCAAAATTACCGGCGTCCGACGATGTCAGATCAAATCTCAACTTCGCCACATCCGTCCCCAGCCCGGTCAGATCGACCTTCACCCAATCTGCCTGGATAAAGTCACCGGCCACGTCAGCCGCTCGATAGTCTGCAAGGTAAAGATCGATGCTGCCCGTCACAGAGCCCATCGCATTCTCCCCTAAGATGGTCAGCAGAAAGAAATCGGGATCAGCACCACTGGCTCCACCAAATTTCTTCGAGAAGGCATCCCCGTCGCGCATGGAAAGTGCCGCATACGTTGTGTTCGTCACCATCACCGACACCGGCGCCCCCGACGTTGTCGGCAGATCGATCCAGGTATTCGCGCCCGAAGCAATCCCATAAGTTCCGCCAGCGACCGTGCCTCCCGTCACTGGATCCGCGCCGCCTCCAGCCCAGCTGCTGAGATCGTTTCCAAATCCTGGAGTTACCGTGTCCGTTCGGTTCGAGTACGCCCACACATTCCATGATCCGTAGGCAGGTATCGTTCGGTTTTCAAAAGTAATTCCACCACTGGTGAAGCGGTTCCAGTTTTCGACCTCATCGAAGGCGGTGCCCGTCGCATAAGGGGTAAGGCCGAAGCCATCTTCCGCACTTCCTGGGGCAAGATTCCCTAAGTCTTCAAACGTGGCAGTCGCAGCAGCAGCCGATACTGCCCCGGCAAGGAGCGCGCCAACCGCGAGGGCTGGCAAATTTAGATTTTTCATCTGGTTGTCTCATCAATCTTTTTTTGTTGCGAAAAAGACTGCTCCGAACGCTTTCAAAAGCGCGCCCGCCAGCAGCACACATGAGCACAATCGGGTGAAGTATTCTGACTCCTGGTTTCAAACCTCATCCCCGCCTTCACCCGTGACCAGCACGGATTGGCATTCAGGGACTCGTATCCAGTTACAGCAGCGCAAACTGTTCCGGGCTTTCACCGGATTCCATGCACCAAATCGTATGTATCCTGTCCGATAACCGATATCCACCGGGACTCAAGGAAGAATCCCGGACTGAGACAAGGTGTCCTGTCCCCTGGCATCCACAAAAGAATTTGATGCGTTCTTCTTCCCGTCGGATTCCGGACTCTTTGGAAGCAGGCAGTCGAGGTATGCGACATTGTCAGGACAATTAGATCAGGACGGCTTATTTCCTCTCGTTTGCATCAGTCATTGCTTTTGGCGGAAAACCGCTCCAGGCCCGCTATTAGTAACCTTTTATTTGGCCGAATCTTGCCGTGTCTCTACATCTTCCCAGCGGGCGAGTAGCCAGAGGAGATCGGAGAGGCGGTTGAGGTAGTGGATGACGACCTCGGAAAGAGTGCCACCGGTTTCGCGGAAGCGCACGGCTTTGCGTTCGGCGCGGCGGCAGACGGTGCGGGCGACGTCGAGGAAGGCTGAGCAGGGTGAGGTGTCTTCGCCGGGAATGGCCCAGCCATCGAAGCGAATGTTGAGGTCGGCCTCGATGCGATCGACATGGGCGGTAAGCGTGTCGACTGCGCTGGGGCTGATCAATTGAAAGCCGTCCTTTTCATAGCGGGCGTAGTCGTCCTGATGGGTGGCCATTTCTCCCATGATCGGGATGAGACTGTCCTGCACTGCCTTGATGATCGCGAGGATGTCCGGATTCCTGCAGTGCGCTCTGGCAACTCCTATGGCGGCATTGAGTTCGTCTACGGCTCCGTAGGTTCCGACGCGGGGATCGGCTTTCGAGACACGGCGGCCGTACATGAGGTCGGTGGATCCTGAATCTCCCCGTTTGGTTGCTATCGACATGTTCCTGGAAATTACGATATGGGAAATGAAAAGCGCCCTGCCCCCGGAATCTGGGAACAGGGCGCTGTAGTTTTAGATTTTCACCGTCAGGATGATCACGCCTCTTCGGCTGCGTCGATCGGCTCCTCAGGAGCGGCGGCTACCGCTACTGGAGCAGCGACGTAACCTTGATCCACTTCGCGGATGCGCACGTGACGGACGTTCTCGAATCCTGAGCCAGCCGGAATGAGGTGTCCCATGATGACGTTTTCCTTGAATCCACGGAGGATGTCCGTCTTTCCAAGTGTGGCGGCATCGGTAAGCACACGGGTGGTATCCTGGAAGGAAGCGGCGGAAATGAAGCTATCGGTTTCCAGCGATGCCTTGGTGATACCAAGCAGGACGGGTTCCGCCTCGGCAGGCTTACCACCTTGCTCAACCACTTCCTCGTTCGCGGATTCGAAGTCGACTTTCTCGACCTGGTCACCCCAGAGGAAGTGCGTATCGCCCGGATCGGTGATCTTCACTTTGCGCAGCATCTGGCGGACGATGATCTCAATGTGCTTGTCGTTGATCTCCACACCCTGCAGACGGTAAACTTCCTGCACCTCGTTGACCATGTGCTCCTGAAGCTCCTGAGGTCCGCAGATCTCAAGAATCTCGTGAGGAACGACCGGGCCTTCGGTGAGCTGAGAGCCTTTCTCCACGCGGTCGCCGTTGTAGACGATGATGTGCTTATTGCGCGGGATGAGGTGTTCTTCTTCCTCGCCACTGTCGACGTCACGAAGGATAAGCTTGCGCTTGCCACGAACCATTCCGGCAATCTCGACGATTCCATCAATCTTGGCGATCTCGGCGTGATCTTTCGGCTTGCGGGCTTCGAACAGCTCGGCAACACGGGGCAGACCACCGGTGATGTCTTTTGTTTTCGAAACTTTCCGCGGTGTTCTGGCAAGGTAAGCGCCAGCTTCGACTTTCTCGCCATTCTTCACACTCAAGTGAGCACCGGCAGGGATCGAGTAAGTCGCGAGGATGTCCTTGGTCTTTGGATCTTCGACCACGACTTGCGGGTGCAGGTCTTCTTTGTGCTCGATGACGACCAATCCCTCGGAGCCGGACTCTTCGTCCTTTTCCTTGGCGAGGGTAATACCCTGGATCATGTCGCGGAAGCTGACTTTACCGGCCTTCTCTGTGATAATCGGTACGTTGTGCGGGTCCCAGGTGGCGACGGTCTCGCCTTTCTTCACCTCTGCTCCGTCTTCGGCCAGAATGTTGGTTCCAAGAATCAGCGGGTAAGACTCCAGCTCTTTACCGTTCGCATCGACCACCGAGAGGTTGCCGTTCTTGTTGAGAACGATCCACTTGCCATCGAGTGACTTTACCGTGCGGACGTCGCGATAGCGGAGGAAGCCTTTCGATTTGGCGACCACTTCAGGCTGTTTCAACTGACCGATAGCGATACCACCCACGTGGAATGTCCGCATGGTCAACTGCGTTCCAGGCTCACCGATCGACTGTGCAGCGACGATGCCGACAGCTTCTCCGATCTTCACCTTTCTACCGGTGGCGAGGTTCAGGCCGTAGCAAAGGGCACAACATCCGCGCTTCGACTCACAGGTCAAAACGGAGCGGATCTTCAGCTGCTCTACACCGATAAACTGGAGTTTCTCAGCGTCTTTCTCACCGATCAGCTGACCGACGTCGACGATCGGCGTCTGGTTCACTGGATCCATGATCCTGTCACAGCTCACGCGACCGTAGACCCGAAGCTGGAGGTCGACCACTTCCTCGTCACCTTCGTAAATCGATTTTACAACGATGCCGTTCGCGGTGCCGCAGTCTTCCTGTGTAACAATCACGTCCTGAGCTACGTCAACCAGTTTCCGAGTCATGTATCCGGAGTCAGCAGTCTTGAGGGCCGTATCCGCGAGTCCCTTACGGGCACCGTGAGTGGAAACGAAATACTCAAGCACGGACAAACCTTCACGGAAGTTTGAAGTGATCGGGCGTTCGATGATCTCACCGGATGGCTTGGCCATCAGTCCGCGCATTCCAGAGAGCTGCTTGATCTGCTGGCGGTTACCACGAGCACCGGAGTTCACCATCATGTAGAGCGGGTTCGGCTCGGCCTTACCGTCGTTGTACTCCAGCGTCCGGAACAGTGAGTTCTGAATGTTGTCACCAGCGGCCGTCCAAATGTCGATCACCTTGTTGTAGCGCTCACGATCCGTGATGATACCACGGCGATACTGCTTTTGAACGATGTCGATCTTCTTGTAGGCTTCTTCCAGCTCGAACTTCTTCTCTTCAGGAATCACCATGTCGGTGATTCCGATCGAACAGCCAGAGCGGGTTGCCTCTTTGAAGCCGAGAGCCTTAAGACGGTCGAGCGCGAGCACGGTGCCGTCCTGCCCAGCGACTTGGTAGCAGCGCCAGATCATGTCGCTCAGCTCGGATTTGCGCACTTCGCGGTTGATGAAACCAAGATCGTCCGGCCAGACTTCGTTGAATCGAACACGTCCTGGCGTGGTCTGAATCACGATTTCCTCTTTGTTGCCGTAGACGGTGTCTTTGCCCTTGTCCGGGTTTCTGAAGAGGATCTTCTGGTGGATGAGCACTTTCTTCTGCGATACAGCGTACTCCACTTCGGCCAGACTTCCGAACAGCGGCAGGCGCTCGTTCGGGTCCTTCTTCACGAGCGGTGACTCGCGGAAGTAAGTCAGGAAGTAAGAACCGAGCGTGATGTCCTGTGATGGCGTCGTGATCGGCTTTCCACTGGATGGCGTGAAAATGTTGTTCGGCGCGAGCATCAACAGCCGGGCCTCAAGCTGTGCTTCCACTGAAAGCGGAACGTGCACAGCCATCTGGTCACCGTC
>JAGROY010000152.1 GCA_020439995.1 Verrucomicrobiia bacterium | reverse complement strand
GATCGCTACTTGCGTAAACCCTGTCCTGTTGACCGGGCGCTTTGGCCTGCTTTACTGAGAGATCAATATGACTACTGCTTCTGACTCGATTTCTGACGCTGACCTTCTTCCGGAGTTGTCCGCCTCCACCACTATGGCAGAGCTACTGATGGCGTATCCGGGAGCGCAGCGGGCATTGTTTGCCCGATACCACATCGGCGGGTGTCAAAGTTGTGGATTTCAGCCGACGGAAACGCTGGCGGATGTTTGCAGACGAAATGAAAACCTCCCCGTGGAGGAAGTGATCGCTCACGTGAAGGACAGTCACGACTCCGATGCGAAGATCCAGGTGACTGCGCAGGAACTCGCGGCGATGCAGAAAGCCGGGGAGGTGAAATTGCTCGATGTGCGCACGCGTGAGGAGCACGAGGCAGTGAAGATACCCGGATCCGAGATGATGTCCGAATCGATGCTGCAGCAGATTTTCAGCACGTGGGACAAAGAGGCCCTGATCGTAGTCTACGACCACACTGGCCAGCGTAGCATGGATGCGGCTGCCTATCTGCTGGGCCATGGCTTCGCCAACTCAAAGAGCCTGGTTGGCGGAATTGACGGATACAGCAGGGATGTGGATGCAACGATTCCTCGCTATCGTATTGAACTGGAGTAAGTCTCACTCAGTAGGAATTTTTTTACGAATATGGACGAAGCAAAACTACAGGACGCCATCGCGAATCCAAGTAACCTCGGAGAAATGGAGGACGCGGATGCCATGGGCACGGTGGGTAGCCCAGAGTGCGGCGACATGATTCGCATGTGGTTGAAGTTTTCTGAAAAGGATGGGCGCAAGGTGATCGACCGCGCTTCCTTTCAAAGCTTTGGCTGCCAGACCGCGATCGCCGTTGCCAGTGTGGCTACCGAGATGCTGAAAGGCAAAACCGTTGAAGATGCCATGGCGATGACGGCAGAAGACATGTCGCAACCACTTGGCGCACTTCCGCCGATGAAGATTCACTGCGGACAAATGGTGGAGGGGGCACTGCGCGCGGCGCTTGAACAGGACGCGGCTGGAACGGGCACCGGAACTGCCGCACCATTGTCTGGGCCCGAGGGCAATCCAAATGCGCCGATGCTGGCGGAGAGTTTACAGGCGCCGAAGCCGGGCGGGGGAAAGATAAAGATCGTCTTTGAACAACCGGAATCCGAGGCGTAAGAGTCCGCTATGCACAGCGAAAGCGATATCGAAGTCTCACGCGAAGTCGAAGCGATCCAAATCCCGAGCGGGGACACGATCAAGATTCCTGCGGGAACCAAAGTCAGGATCACCCAGTCTCTGGGCGGTACCTACACCGTGGCCACCGACTACGGACTCGCGCGTATTTCTTCCAGAGACAAGGATGCTCTGGGAATGGAAGATAAGGCGGGAGCCACAGGTGCTGCCAGCGGTGAGAAGCTCACGGGCGAGGCGCTGGAGCAGGCCGTTTGGGGCCAGCTGAAAGAGGTCTACGACCCGGAGATTCCTGTGAATATTGTGGATCTCGGGCTTGTTTACGACTGCCAGCTCACGGGCGACGAAGGTGCGAAAGTCGTTGAAGTGAAAATGACGCTGACTGCGCCGGGCTGCGGCATGGGGCCGACAATCGCCGCCGATGCGCAGTCCAGAGTGATGACGATCAATGGCATCGAGGATGCCAAAGTAGAGCTGGTCTGGGATCCGCCATGGAATCAGGACATGATTAGCGAAGAGGGCAGAATGCGCCTCGGGATGGTCTGATCGCGGCAGGCATACATTCTCGTAAATTTGATCGTCGCTACATTTGCGATTGTTGTGACTTTTTTGCAGGGAACTCGGTCAAAATTGCGAGCCATGTGATCGTCGTCTCGGGCCAGAATTGCCTGATATTTCGTGACATCGAAGTATCAGGATGCGCCGGGCTGCGATGTATGGTAAAAATGTGAGACCGCTGGTGACGCTAGTGGGTTACCTGAAATGATGAATCGTATAAACTCGCCGAGACTCAGCGCCTGGATATCTCTGCTCTTTCTGCAGGTTCTGGGCGTGGTCGCTGCATGTGGTCAGGATGGTGCTGGTCAGGCTCCAGGGAGTGGCCAGAATGGCCCCGCGCCCGTTGCCCCAACAGTCGATCTACTGGAAGTGGTTCGCAGCGGCGGAGTAGTGATGGTGATTCTCGGTGTTCTCTCGGTGATCGCTGTGGCGCTCATCGTATTTTATGCCCTCACGATTCGTAAGAACACCGTCGCGAGCGACTACTTCATGGATTCGGCGGAAGATCTGATTCGCCGCCAGGACTATGTCGGACTCCTGGCTGTGTGTCAGAAGCGCAGCGAAAGCGTGGCGAAGATTATCCAGAAGACACTCGAGTTCGCCACGCGAAATCCAACCGCGACATTCGAAGAGGTCAAGGAAGTGACCGAAGCAGAAGGCTCGCGGCAGACCAGCATTTTAATCCAGCGCGTGTCCTATCTGGCGGACATCGGAGCGATCGCCCCGATGATCGGTCTTCTGGGGACAGTGATTGGAATGATCAAGGAGTTCAATAGCATCTCACAGGGCACCAATATTGTTGGGGCTCCGCAAATGAAGCTCGCTGGTGGAGTGGCGGAGGCGCTGGTGACGACTGCTGGCGGGCTGGTGATTGCGGTGCCAGCGCTCATTTTTTATGCCTTGTTCCGTGGTCGGGTGAACCGCCTGATTTCGGAATTGGAAGCGGCTACCACGCATCTGATGGCCACGCTGAGCGCTCAGTACAAATTGGTAACGGCGCGGACGAACCAGCGATCCCGCGCCTCGGCCCGTGCGATCTCGAACCAGGACAACGGACTTTACCGCGACGACTGATCGCCCTCCTGCCATGCGATTTCGTGCCGCCACACGCTTAGAGAAGACGGAGCTGCAATTGGCTCCGATGATCGACATCGTCTTTCTCCTCCTGATTTTCTTCCTCATCACATGGAGCTACGCCCGCTTTGAAACGGAGCTGGATATCAGCGTGCCCGCAGCAGAGCAGGGTGCCACGCCCGAGAGGCAGGTCGGCGAGATCATTGTCAATGTGAATGCTGCAGGGGAAATCCTCGTCAATTCTGTGAAACTGACCGAGGCCGAGCTGCTGGAGAAATTGAACCGCCTGGTGAGGTTTCGCGACAATCAGGCCGTGATTTTGCGTGGAGACGGCGCCGTGCCCTACGATCAAATCGTGAAAGTGCTGGATATTTGTTATAGTGCGAAGATTCGGAACGTAGCCTTTGCAACCAATCGCCCCAAACCAACGAAGCCTGCTTCGAACTGAACGTGAACGATTCCAATTCATCAATGACCCAAGTCACCCAAATACTCGCCCGACTGGTTGCTGGAGTTTCCCTCGCCTGGTTTGCTCTACCAACTCCGCTCATTGGGCAGGACACGCCAGTGGCTGATGATGGAGTGCCGGTAAGGCGTGCAGAGCCAGCTGGGCCGGAGACGACTACCGAGGGCGAGGCTCCTGATCTGGCGACTCCTCCAGCGAAAAAGCCAGAACCGGTAGATCCGGTCAACACCGCGCCGGCGAATCCAAAGGCGGAGACACCTGATGACCCTGACTCCGGCGAGTCCGAACCGCCGCCTAAGCCAGAACCTCCGAAGCGGGAGCCGGGTGATGATTTGTTCGACTATGCGGGCGTGCTTTACGCCAAGAAATTCTGGGATCTCGCTGGAGACAAATACCAGACTTATCTCAATACCTATGCCACAGGGCAGCATGCGGAAGCGTCCCTATATCGCAGGACCGAATGCTATCTCAAGCAGGGCATGAAAGAGCCGGCCCTGAGTGGTTACAAAGAGTTGATTAAGAAATACCCCAGGAGCAGCTACGTGGGTCCGTCTGCATATCGAGTTGCGTCCCTCGCATACAATGACCAGCGCTATGGCTACGCAGCACCGTATTTTTTGATTTCGGCGACAAATGCCGAGCAGCACAAGCTCAAGGTCGCGTCCCTCTATTACCGAGCCCGGTGTCTGGAACTGGACAGCCAGGTCAAGTCTGCCCGTAGAGCGTATGAGGACGTCGTTGCCATTCGAGGAGACAATGCGTCCTGGCACAAGGCGCTGTTGGCACTGGGGCGGATGGAGGCAGCCGCTAAGAACAAGTCAGAGGCACTCAAGTGGTTCGCGACACTGGCTGAAGAACCAAAACTTGAGGAAATTGTCGGAGCGATGAAGGCCGGGAAGCGCGATCCTGAGTGGAAAGCAGCCCAGCAGACAGATCTTATCGAGGCGCTTGGAGAAGCAACGGTAAAGGCGGGCCTGCTCTACAGCGAGGCGGGTGAGACTGAGAAGGCGATATTGCTCTACAATCGCATGCTTAAGTTCGACAGCGCAGCGGAATGGAAGGCTCTGGCCCGCTACGGATTGATTCGTCTGCACTACGATGCCGAGCAATACGAAGAGGTGATCAAGGCCTTCAATGCGACCACTTCGGTCAGCTTGCCTGAGACCACCCGACCCAAAATGCTCATCATGGTCGCGAAATCTTACCATGCAATGGAGCAATTTTCGAACGCCTTCGATTCGTATCGCCTTATCGAGCAGGCTTTCCCCGACTCTATGGAAGCAGAAGAAGCCGGCTACCAGAAGCTCCGCTGCCAGTTTGTGCTGGGCGATCCGAGCCTGCCGGGCTATGCGGACCGGTTCATTGATGATCAGCGTCAGCGCGATGCCGACAGCCCATTCATCAACATGGCCAACTTCCTCAAGAGTGAGATCCTGTTCAAGCAGGGCAAATATGCAGACGCCGCAGATGCCTACCGTGCGATGGGGGCAAAACTTGAGCACATCCCTGAGAAGTATCATGCGATGATCCATTACAAGCACGGATGGGCGGAGTCCGAGGCAGGTAATCCTACCCAGGCGATTGCTCCGCTTTCGGAGTTTATGCTTGATCAGGCTGACAGTCCGTACTTTGCCAACGCGCTGGCAAAACGGGCCATGAGTTATAAGGCGATCGAGGACTATACCAACTGTCTCAAAGACTTTGATCGCATCATTAAAGAGTTTCCAGATTCGGAACCCGCTGAATTGTCCTATCAGCAGAAAGGATTGATCAGTGGCCAGCGGCGGGACGATGACGCAATGATTGCGACATTTGAGGAGATGCTGATGAAGTTTCCTAACACTTCGGCGAAAGCTCAGGCTCTGTTCTGGATTGGCTTCGGCAAATACCGGAAGAAGGAATATGAGGCCTGTATCGAGCCCCTGAGCAAGGCGCGGAGCATGGATGAGGAATCCTACTTCGAGAACGGATCCCGCGCGATCATTCACGCCCAGTACCGCAATGCGCAGAGTGTGACATCCGCAGCAAAAAACGAATACCTACCCAAGCTGGTCGACGAAATAAACCTCTACCTGAAGAAAAAACCAGAAGGCATCATCCCGACCGAAATCCTGTTCTGGCTCGGGATGAAAATGTTCGATCAGGAAGACTACGGGAACGCCGCAAAATTCCTGTCACTCGCCAGCACCCCGGACAAGCCCGAGGATTCTCAGCTCATCCTGTGGGAACGTTTGGCCGTCGCGCGGGAGGAAATTGGTCAATACGATCTTGCGCTGGATGCTGCCGAGAAACAGTTCGCCCTTTCCAAGTCGCCCGCCGCTGAAGCCAAGGCGCTGTTGACGAAATCCCGTGCGCTGGCAGGAAAACAACTCTACGACGAAGCACGAGTCGCTGCACGGGAAGGCTCTAACCGCCAGAAGGAAGGTCGCGTCGGCGCGATGCTCATGCTCCAGCTCGGCGATATTGAGTTTGCCGAAAACAACTTTCCCGAAGCTGCCGCGCTGTTCATTGTGCCCGCGACCACTTTCGATGACCCGCAGATCACGCCCATGGCTCTGTGGAAAACAGTCCGCGCGATCGATGGCGAGCTTGAAAAAATGGGTGCCAATGCGACCTCAAGCGAGCGGGGCAAAGGTCTCGTTGCCAAGAAAACCGAGCTGGAAACCGAGATCAGCAAGCGCTTCCCGGAATTCCGGCCAGAGAAGGCCTAACTGAGCCCGATTTCATCCGTCGCTGCAGCCTCGTGCCGCCGTCTACTACCGTCTACTGTTGTCTACTACCGTCTACTGTTGTGCGTCCTCCAGCATCTTGGGAAACACGAATGCCGTCAATTTTCCGCAGGAAAGATTGGCGTCCGCCCAACGCTCCAGATTGAGTTCCAGCATGGAAACTCCGCACGTTGAATAGTGTGCTGGAGCAGATCCCGTGAGAAAGTGAACCAACTCTGCGACTCCGGGCATGTGTCCGAACAGCATGGCATTTTGATAAGCGTTCGGAATTTCCCGAATCGCGTAGACCAGGGGCTGTAGATCTGCATTGTAGATGGCCTGATTCTGGACGATTTCGCCCTCCGCAATTCCCAGTCTGGGAGCGATGAGGCGGGCAGTCGTGATCGCCCGCAGCGCCGGGCTGGAAACTACGTAGTCTGGCTTGAGGCCGATATTATCGTGCAAGTGCCGCGCCATTTGTGGCGCAGCCCTTTCGCCCCGGACGTTTAGAGGGCGATCGAAGTCCGATGAGGCGTCGCTCGTCCAGCTGGATTTAGCGTGGCGTATGATGGTCAAGTGCTTCATTCTGCGTAAATCCTAGAACGAAATGGAGTCGCGAGAGAAGCACAATCCACGATTTCAGCAAAGATGGTCGCGCAAAGGTATTGAGCCCGTCCTTGGAATGCGCTATCCCACAAAGCATGAGTGACAATATTGAATCCCACCTCGTCGAAAATCGCATCTTTAATCCCCCGGCCGCGTTCTCTGCCAAGGCAAAGGTCGGAAGCATGGAGGCATATCGCGAACTCTACGACTCATCGATTGCAGATCCTGAATCGTTCTGGGCCGGAATTGCATCTGAACTTGCCTGGCAGAAGCCCTGGGACACGGTGCTTGAGTGGAATTGCCCGTTCGCCAAGTGGTTCGTCGGGGGGGAGATCAATGTTAGCGAGAACTGTCTCGACCGCCATCTGGCCGAGCGCGGTGACAAAGTGGCCATCCTCTGGGAAGGCGAGCCGGGTGACAAGCGGACGCTGACCTATCGACAACTCCACGAAGAGACCTGCCGGTTTGCCAATGTTCTGAAGGCGAATGGGATCAAAACGGGAGACCGCGTGATCATCTACATGCCGATGGTGCCTGAAGCTGCAGTGGCAATGCTCGCCTGTGCGAGGATTGGTGCGGTGCATTCGGTCGTGTTTGGCGGTTTCAGCGCGGAGAGTATCAAAGATCGCCTGCACGACAGCGGTGCCATCGCGGTCATTACGGCCGATGGCGGATGGCGGCGCGGTTCGATTGTGCCGCTGAAGGAAAGCGTCAACAAGGCGCTGGAAGGTGACACGCAGGTGCAGCGCGTCATCACGCTGAAGCGCACAGAAAACGATGTCACCATGGTCGAAGGGCGCGACGTCTGGTGGCACGATGAGGTGGCCAAAGTCGATGCGAATTGCCCCCCGCAGGCGTTCGATAGCGAGCACCCGTTGTTTATCCTTTACACCAGCGGATCGACCGGCAAGCCCAAGGGC
>JAGROY010000151.1:6301-7367 GCA_020439995.1 Verrucomicrobiia bacterium | reverse complement strand
TACATCGCGGCGGAAAAAAGCGATATTTTGTTAGTGGCTATGAGAGGCTCGTTGAGGGCCGGGATTTTGGCTGGTAGTTCCACTTGAAGGCTTTGGCCATGGTTCGGTTGTAGTAGTTGATGAAGTTGAGAATTTTCGCGTTGAGTTCATCGACGTTCTTCACTGACAGCCACCGAAGAAGCTTACGCACGAGGATGCTGAACCAGACTTCGATCTGGTTGATCCATGAAGCGTGCTTCGGTGTGTAGTGGAAGACGATTTCGTGCTCTGAATCGGTGAGATATTTCTCGCGGCTTTCAATGTTCTTGAGGATACCGGTCTTGTCTTTGATTCCAAGATCCTGCGTGTCGCCCTCGATGGCAGCGACAAGCCGCACAAGGCTCTCGGACTTGTGAGTATTGAGATTGTCACAGATGATGTGATGTCTGCGACGAACCGGATCCTGATCGATGAGATCCGCAATGAAGTTGAGGGTATCTTCCTCGGTGCGGGTCGGGTTGCACCATCCGGTAACGATTCCTGTGGCGATGTCCCGTGCAGCGAGCAGGCAGGTGGTGCCATGCCGCTTATACTCAAACTCAACCCGCCGGGGTTTGCACGCCTCCATGGCGATGTCTTTGGCAATACGTTCTATCGCCTGGATGCCGGTCGCTTCATCAAAGTTGTAATAGACCTCATGCTTCGGGTTTTGAAGGGCTTTGTTGTAGCAGTCGCAGATATCGGCAATGCGCTCATCCTTCTTGGGGTCGCCTTTGCTGTTGAGCCAATAACGATTGCGGTGAGGTTGCAGTTGCGCCTCGGCAAGGATTCTTCCAACCTGACGCACGGAGATTTCAGACACCAGTTTCTGCATGAGTATTTCCTCACGCAGCTCCCTGTGAGTCCAATTGGTTATTTCACGGTTGTGCTTTGATGGCAGTTCGCAGGCCAGCGCGACGATGGCCACGCAAGCTTCCACATCAAAAGTCGGCGGAGTCCCGGGGCGCGGGCTGTCTCCGAGCACTGCTTTGAGTTCGAGCTGCTCTTCTTGCTCTTCTTCGGTCTTCGACTGGCTTGACGCCAGTTG
>JAGROY010000151.1:4891-6232 GCA_020439995.1 Verrucomicrobiia bacterium | reverse complement strand
CGAGTTTCTGCGCAATGGCTTTTCCCGTCATTCCATCGGCGCATAACAGGATGATGTTTGCACGCAATACAAATCGCTGCTCGCTACGGTGGCTGCGCACCATCGCTTCAAGGTGATCCTGCTGATCAGCGGACAACACAATTCTGGATTTTTAAACATAATCTCAAGCACTTCGCCCTTGAATTACCATAGCCAATACGCTCGGACCAGCTTTTAATCTTAGCCATATATCGCTTTTTTCCGCCGCGCTGTACTAGAGAGGATGCTGAAGCCGCATTTGACCGATTCGACAGTTCATTCTCGATGGGGTCGCGGTATAGGCTGCAAGCGGCCGGGGGACTGGTTTATTCAGCAAGAAGATTCGGAAAATCGACTGAAGCTCTAGGTTGGATTGGAGAGCAGAAGACAGCTGGAGAGTTCAATTCTGATGAATGGAACGAGTTGTGCATTGGATTCAGCAGGGATTTAGAGCCTGACGTGGCTTTCCAGATACTTCGATCAGACATTGACGAGGATATCAGGGCAAACGTTCTCCGGTATTTTAAAGTGGAGGGTTCTACACTGAAAGAGTCTCTGGACTACGTGAAGAACTCTTTAAATCTTAAGTCTCCCGCTGAAAGTGAACTCGCCTACGGAAATGCGTATCGGAAGTGGATCGCCGAAGATCCCATGCAGGTTATTCAATATTCGTACGGAGACGGCAATTACAACTCAGATGACGAATTTGCTCCTATTGAATATGCGTTGAAAGAACTGGTTGATAGGAACCCGCGAGAGGCGGTCAATTGGTTTGAGATGGCAGTAACAAACCCTGATCACAAGGAGGCTATTGCGAAGGGAATAGTGCGTGAATGGTTGCGAGTTGATTCAATCGATGCTTCAACCTGGGTGTCTGAGATCAAGGATCCAATAGTTAAGTCTGATGCCGTCACCACCCTAGTCGATTTTTTAGTTCACAAAGGAGATTTAGAGGCTGCGGCGATTTGGGAGAAGGAGGTGTCTGACTCTGGAAAACTGCCGTGAGAGCTTGAAGATAAGCATTTCTCGTAGACTTATAAGGTATGTGTTGCGCGAATTCCCATCTGGGTGACTGCGGGAAAGAAAGCGCCTCTCGAACCCCAAAACTTTGAGATCGTGCCCCTGGAAACCACCGCCGCCTCACTTCTTCCCGTCCGTCAGCAGGAAAGCCTGCACGCCTGGTTCCAACTCTACATGGGGGTCGAGGGCAGGGCGGGTAGCGAAAACACCACCAAAGCCAAAACCGGCGACATGCAGTTGTTTTTGGCTTTTCTGTCGACGGTGAACGTCGCACATCTGGATCAGTGGACGCGAGCGGTGACA
>JAGROY010000151.1:0-4791 GCA_020439995.1 Verrucomicrobiia bacterium | reverse complement strand
TGGAGCGACAGCGACCGTTCCTTGCTGGTAACCCCTGTGAGCGGATCCAGGAACTGCAGCTTGAGGCTCCTGCTTGGAAGGGGCTCAGCAATACGGATGTTACGAGACCCAAGGAATGGCGTAAATCGACCTTAGAGAAGCAATCAAACTTTCAACCTGCAGCGGCGCGGCGTTCCCAGTAGCGGATGTCAGCGCTTCAACGTTAGGTGACGAACAATCGACCACGATGAAACTGAGCATTATTCTGCTGACCGTCCCTATGCTGTGTTTTGCGGGATGCGCTTCCCTCAAGCCAAATTCTGATTCGGGCGTCAATGGCTTGAAGGAAAGAGCCGCGAACGTAGATGGCGCTCGTTCATGAGCGAGGAAAAGAATCTCGCACCGAAGACTTTGCATCGGCGGATTTCTTCGCTTTCGGGATTCTTTCAGTTCATGCGCGAGGTTGCGGCCGACGCCAAGCTTTCGATCATCGTGCAGAATCCGGCGCATAAGGATTTTATCAAACGCCCGGCCACCGATCCGGTTGAAGAAACGAAACCGCTGACGGCAAACCAAGCGAGAAAGCTCATGGGATTTGCCTCTGGTGATGAAGTCCTGGACTACCGCGATCGTGCCATTTTGAAGTTCTACCTGTTTACCGGTGCTCGCATTGCGACCGGCTGCAATCTTGATGTTGCAGACTTTCGCTTTGATGAGGACGACTCGACCATCCGCATTGAGGAAAAGGCCGGAGCAAATCCAAGCGCACCATTGGAATCCATCCGGAGGCAGCCGAAGCGATCCACGAATACATTGAGAAGGCTGGGATTGTGCCAGGCCCTCTGTTCCGCGCCAGGCTCAATTCCCGGAGTGAAAAGCTTGGCAAAAAACGCATCGGGCTCACCGCGATGTATGAACTCCTGCTTCGCTACTTGGAGAAACTCCCCCGCTCCCACAAAACCATTGAGCTTCCAGACGGAACTACAGTCAAACGCTGCATCTTCACCCCGCACTTACTACGGGCTACCACGGCGACGATGCTGCTGAAATCCGGAGTCGATATCATCGACGTGCAGACACTGCTCTGCTCGGCCATCGGCATGTGACGACAACGCAGATTACGACAAGCGCGTCCGCCAAACGACCGACAGCGCGTCGCACAAAGTGCCCTTTTGAGTCAAACGGCTACTTACATCCTTAAATCCGCATCTCCATCGTCAATCAACGTTCGACTTGCTGCGCAAAAAATCTTGTCGGATTTCGGCGCTACAGAGGCGTTAGTATTGCAAAGGTATGCGCCAGGAACTCCATAATGATGATCGACGATTACTTGAAGACTACGCGCTTCGAGGTGTAGAGCAGGCCTTTGCGACGATTGTCGCGAGGTACACCAGTTTCGTGTACTGCGCTGCACTTCGCAAGGCTGGGAACCACGAGACGGCCGAGGAGGTGACGCAAAACGTGTTTGCAATCCTTGCGCGGAAAGCCCGCTTGCTCAGCGACAAGTCTGTGCTCGCGGGCTGGCTCCATCGCACGACCATGTATGAATGCTCTCACGCGTTACGGAAGGAAACTTCACGGAAACGAAAAATGGAAGCGTTCGCCCAACATCAAGCATTGCAGGTTGAAATGTCCGATTCGCAAACAATAGAAAACGTTGATAGTGCGCTCGCGAAGTTGCCTCAACTTGACCAGAACATTCTTCTACTGCGCTTCTACCATGGGTTGAGCTTTCGAGAGATCGGCAAGCAACTGGGTAAAAGCGAAGATGCGAGCCAAAAGCTATCGTCGCGAGCACTTGAGAAACTTGGCCGCGTTCTCCAGGGACGCGGACTGTCGGCATCTGTTGCAGTCGTCGCGGCAACTCTCACTGCGGAGTTTGCGAAAGCAGCACCCGTCGGTGTCGCGAGCAAAGTCGCTAAGGGCGCCATCGCATCTGCACCAACTCTCACAAAGGTTGCGCTCACTCTTCATACCATCGAAATCATGAACTACGCAAAAACAAAGTTCACAGCGGTCCTAACTACGTTTAGCATCGCTTCGATTACAATCATTTGGCTGCTGAGCAACACCACTGCTCAAGAAGAGATCAAGGGTAAAGCTAAGGCACGCCAACCCGTTTGGGTAGCGTCCATCAAGTTTGTCGAACGATTGGAAGTAGACTACCGTTTTGCTCTCATCTTCATTGGCCCCGAAATTCAGTTTTCGAGAAGAACGCCTCCCGTTAAAAACTGGTTTCTGAATCTAAAAACTACAACTGGCGATGGTCGTTTTACTTTGATCAAGGTTATTCCTCCGGGCGAAGATCCAGTTGCAGCACCGGGGCAAGTGGTGCTCATCGACAACTTCCGCGTTGACGGCAATCCATTGAAACTACGTTGTGGCCCCGTAGTGGTGCGGCCAGAGTATCAAGCGCGCATTCGAAACAAGGCTACTGGTAAAGAGGTCAGCGTAAGACTGAATGAACAGTTCCGACTCCCTGGCGTCGAGGAAGATCTGACCGTATCCGGTATCAGTGAGGATTCTGTCGAAATATCGTTTCCTGAAAAAGACGGGAAGGAAAGACGCAAGATTATCCTGAAGAAATAGTTAACACTTGCCCAGAGAACTGTTACCCGGTCAGGTGCGCCCAGTCACCGATCCGATTTTTACATTACGCCGGATTGTCGGCAGTTGTGGATCCCGGAAGCTCGGCCTCAATTCGAAGATCCTCGATCCGGAACGCCAGGTCTACCTTGCCCCGCACTTCTACGGGCGGACGCTTCCTGGCGATGAAGGCCTCCATCGCGTCCATCGCGACCTCTACCATCGCGTTCTCGAATTCGGTCAGCGCCATTTTTGTGTGGGTTCTTCTGGCAAGTTTTCCAGGTTGCGCACATACCTCTCCAAGTTGAACCCGGCTTGGTTCATCAGGATGTGCCTGTAGAATTTCGCGACCCTGGCCGACTGAAACTTCACGCGAAAAGCGATTGGAACTCACGACTTTGTTGAGCTGTTTTTCGATCGCCTGGCACAGTTCAAGATCGTCAATGTAGCGCAGCCGGAAGGCGTGTCGGAACCGCCTTAGTACGGATAATTGACCGCATGGGACGCCCGTGGCGTGGGTGAGCGATATGATGGATCTTTCGCCAGTGATGGAGGCCGTTGGCGTGGTAGGCCGGCTGGGTGACGGTAGCCCGGTTTCGGCTATGAGCGGCATTTGTGTCAGGAACGATTCCAACACTGCGTTTGTGACCCTGAGTTCGGATTGTTGCACTCGATACGCCGAGTTCGATGAGAAGTTCGATGGCTTTATCAATGGCAAAGGCTCTATCGATACCGCTCAGGTCAATCCTGAGCGGCTTCCTGAATCTCACTCTGTTGTGCCCAAGAAGGCAGACGTCTCGAAACGACGCAGCCTCCTGGCCGGGTTTCGCCTGCAGATGAGGAATGAATCGCAAACCGATTCGCGAAGGTTCTGCAGCGACGTCAAACGCGCCCTTTGTCCTGTCGCCAAGCAGTAGCGTCTGTTCGATCAATTCATAAACCCATGGATGCAACCTCATCGGATGAATGTGACCGCAGGCGTTGAGACGGTTGATGTCACTTCCTGGATCGCGGGAATCTAACAATGAAAGAACTCTCGCGATCCGTCCCATCACGACACCTGACAGGGACTCTAGCAAATTATCTCGCTGACCGGGCTCGGTGATTGTCACCGAGAATTCAGAACCGGTGATGGTCTGTCGCAAGTCAATCGTGTTCACCATTCGAGGTTCCTCCGTGGTCAGGGAGTGGGTTGTGCCACTTGCCAGGCGACCGTGGCATTGTGAGAGAGCGTGTCATACTTCACACCGCTGGCATAGCCGCTCGTCGCTTCCCGATGGTGTCGGCAGGAGAGAAGGTAGAGACCGGGATTGTCCAACGGCACAGTGACTTTGCCGGTGTCGTCGGTGGTGAAAGTCTCAGAGTTTCCGAGCGGGTAGTGGGCTTCCACGGTAATGGAGGGCACAGCGTTTCCTCGAAAGCAAACCTGAAACTCACCTGGCTTTCCAGTGGGCACAATGTCGAGATCAGCAGCTGGTTTAATCGAGCGGCCTTCCTCCGGAGAATGTACGCACCACCGAGCATAGAATATGGGCCTTCTGCCTGGCTTTTCGTCGGTGGCTCCCATGACAGGAAAGGCTGTTTGTGCTTGTGCAGGGTTATTTTCAGAGGTGCCCGTGACCGAGTAGCCATCGGAGACACACTTGGTGGCAAGCGATTCATGGCTGCCTTCAGAGGAAATCGCCCATGCTACGGGCTGGCCCAACGAGTCCAGATGGCCAGGTGACGTTTCGGGTTCCTCGCCATATTCACCAAAGCGAATGATCAATCCTCCATCCGTCGTTGGTTCCAGCCACACGAGGTGAGCGAAGGAAGACGACTGAAGCAGGAGCAATCCTGCGGCAAGAATGGCTATGTGAAAAGGAAGTGTATGATTCATCATTTGAGTCGGTTCTAGTTAGTTAGTTATTTAGAAAGCTTATCGTTGGTCTGAAGTTGAGGGAGGAGGTTGCGCTTTGTTGCCTCCACCGCGAGTAAGTCTGGATTCTTTTCCCATGTTTTCAGGGCCTTCTCTGAGCTGAACCAGATCTTTACCCCATGGTAGTCGGTGGACGGCGAGTCGGGAGAAACGACCATCTTGTTCTTCACTGGGCAGAAGCGCTGCGGAAGCAATTCAATATTATCTAAGCCCAATGCCTGCTCTTTTCCTTCAAGTTGTGGGAGCAGTCCAAGATCCAGCCCCAACTTCGCATAGTAGGCGGCCGAGGTATCGGACTGGTTCCAGGC
>JAGROY010000150.1 GCA_020439995.1 Verrucomicrobiia bacterium | reverse complement strand
CCAATTTCGCCACCCTGGCAGGTGTCTGGGAATGCCCAAAATGCATGTGAAACGCGCATAGTCAACTGGCCATTTAGAGATCGTTCTGGACGCCTGGGCTCGAGCGCTGGCTTTACCGGGCAAGCTCTATGAAGTCGCTGCCAATCCACAGTGACTCGTCATCGCTGAACGCCAGCGAATAGATTGAATCTTTGCCAGCGCGCTGGAGGGGCAACCAGGTATCGTCCTCCAACGAAAGCCGGTAGAGAGTGCCTTCTGAGGTGCCTGCCACGAGAGTATCCTTCCGCCAGGCGACTGCCCAGATGCGGGTTGCCAACCGCTCAGCGGCTGGCTCGTCTTCGATACCGATGCCCGCGTAGGTTCGAATGAATCTTCCGTCGATAGCGTGAAGGCGAACCTTTGAGTCGCGCGCTCCCGATGCGAATTGCTTTCCATCCGGTGAGAATGCAAGGCACTCGATTCCTGAGGTGTGCTCCTGGAGCGATCGTGTTTCGCCAGCCCGGGATCCTGATTTTTCGACAGGAGTCATCAGCATCACTCCATCCAGCCCGCCTGACAGGAGGAATTTTCCATCGGGTGAAAATGCGAGCGAGCGAGCCGCCGCTGTATGCTTATGGATGACTACCGGAAGCGTAGCGGTATTCAGCGGCAGCCTGAACAGTAGTACGTTTCCATCTGCGCATGCAGCTGCCAGAAACTCGTGAGAGGGGGCAATCGCGACGGCGTAGATCAGGTCTTTGGTAAACTCGTGAGCAGTCCACTTGCCTGAAGCCAGTTCAATGACTCCGATTGAGCCAGACTCGCCGGGTAGACCGCCACACATTGCCAGTTGTTGATCGCCTAGCATGGCGATGGCAGTCACTCGAAACGAAGGGACTGCGATCTCTGTCAGTTGCGATGTGCTATCGGCGCACTTGAGAACTCCGGCCTGTGAACAGGAGTAGATGTCGGATCCATTGGCGACGATAGCTGTGACCGGGCCGATGTGACGAATCCCATCATCAGCTGAAGCAGAGCCTGCCAAAAGGAGCAACGAAATGAGAATCGCCCGCATTGCTCAGGTGGTTAGAATCTCACGGATAGCGATCGCTTCTTCATCCACGATCCGAATCGGCCGACGGCTCGGGGTGGTCAATGTGCGTTCGGTATCGGCACCGAGAGCCGAAAGCACTGTGTAGAATACATCAGCCGGAGTTACCGGATGCTCGATGGGTTCTTCGCCTCGGGCGTCGGTCGTGCCGACTACTGTCCCTTGCTGAATGCCAGCACCAAACAGGAGGGCCGAGCTGGCACGTGACCAGTGGTCGCGTCCGCCCGATGGGTTGATGCGCGGCGTGCGGCCGAACTCGCTTGCTACCAGCACCGTAACATTTTCGAGCATGCCGCGCCTTGCCAAGTCTGTGTGCAGCGCGGAAATAGCCTTATCCAGAGCTGGGAGTTTTGGCGGAAAGCCAGTGGTGAGCGAGCTTTGGATGTTCGTGTGGTGATCCCATCCTTTGTCGCGGACGAGCACTGTGCGCACGCCCCCTTCGATCAACCGCCGAGCCAGCAGGCAGGATGGTCCGATCGTTCCGGTTCCATACGCTTTCTGCGTGGCGGCATCCTCCTTCGAGACGTCGAACAACTCGCGGAGCCGTGGATTCAATGACAGACTTCCGGCCTGATTGAGCGCAGCATCTCTTGCTGCTTCCGATTCCGAGCGTGGAAAGCCATCGAGCTGGTCGACTGCCTTGAGCAGCTTCATGGCCCGCTCCAGTTGCGGCGGCGGTTGCAAGTTGTGCACGCGGAAGCCAGGCGTTCCGGGCGCACTTCCAAGCTCGAACGGCGCGCGGCTCGTCGGCAGAAATCCCTGCCTCGCATAAACGTGTGCATCGGGAATGGCAATGTAAGGCGGCACCCGGTCGTCACCAGATCCATCGAGGTGCAGGTAGGAACCAAATGAAGGGTAGCTGAGGAGTGGAGTTAGGCGCCTTCCGGTAAGCATGTAATGGGAGCCGCGGTCGTGGTTTCCTTCCGGGCTGGTGATGGATCGAATCAGCGAGCACTGATTCATAAGGCTACCGATTTTTGGGAGGTGTTCAGAAACGAAGACGCCTCCCGTGGAAGATTCGATACTGCCGAGTGGCCCACGAATATTCGGTGGAGCTTCGGGTTTGCCGTCGAAGGTGTCGATGTGCGACATCCCGCCGTCCAGCCACACGAGAATGAATGCTCTCTGCTTACTGCTGCTGAGCAGCGGTGCTGAATGCAGCAGAGCCGGGAGGAATGATACGGCACCCATGGATGTGGCAAGAAACTGGCGGCGGTTTAGAGGTGCGTTCATCGTATTCAACGGATGGAGCCGAATTCCCGGCTTAACAGAAGGGCGGTAGCAAGGTCGTCGCGAGCACCGGGATCGGAAAGTCCTTTCTCTGCCTCGGGCAAAAGGCGTTCTGATTCTTCGGCGCGGGGACTGCGCGAGAGCGTCAGGATGAACAGGTCGCGAAGTGCCTGCTCAGCGGTTGCGGAAAACGTGAAAATCGCTTCGACCTCGTTTCCCTTTGTCGCAAGACCCCGCTGGATGAGCCCGCTGTTCAGTATGGCGAGCTGATCGGCGAGGGGTGATGTAGGGGCTGATACCAACGTGTTGGCCTGCATCATCATCTGACGGTCACTGTTATTCGTCGCCCGCACAGCCGTAATGCCGATCACCGATTCGACGGCGCGCTCAAACTGTATTCGAGTGAGCGGTCGGGCTTCCCGTCTGGCCACATATCGCAAGGCTGGATCACCGCTTAGCGTCCTGTCGTTCGGCGGATCACTGGCCATGGCGTAGACCTGCGATGTGACAATGAACCGGACAAGCGCATGCAGATCGTGGCCTGAATTTTTGAACTGCGATGCGAGCACGTCAAGCATCGCCTCCTGGGCTGGAGGGTTCGAAAGTCGATGGTCGTCTGGGGAATCGACTAGCGGGTTGCCTAACAAGACAGCAAAAACGCGATTGGCGATGTTGCGGGAAAACAAGTCGTGGCCTCCATCGAGAATAAAGGAAGTGAGCACGGCATCAGGAGCTGCATCGGGAGCTGGTGCCAGGTTGCCGAGTGGAAGCAGGGCGGGTTGCACTGGGCGATGTCCTTCTCCGGGTACGAAAAACGGATCCTGCACCAGTCGTCCGCCTTCGCGGTGGTTGCGGAATAACGCTGAGAACCGTAGGTGCTCCGCCTGCGTCCACCGGTCGTGAGGATGATTGTGACAGCGCGCGCAGCCGATGCTGATGCCTAGCAATTGCGCTCCCACAAACTCCGCTTGATCGCGCGGATCTCCTTTCAATTCCAGGCCTCCTGGGAGAAACAGGTCGCCAACCAGATCTGAAAGAGGCTCGTTTTCTCGAAGTGCCTCTGCGATCCGCGCAGAACTCCGATCGCTCCCAGGCTGCGAAAACCATGGAGCCACATAGGGGAGGAAAGCTTCAACAAAGACATCGTCCGTGAGCAACTGATCGGCTGTTGTGGCAAGCGGCTGCAAGGCGAAATCTCGCAGCTCGTCAGGCCTTGGCGGGCGTCCCGCTAGATCGAAGTAGAGACGGCGGGCGAGCACATGCGCTGGCGCTGCTGGAGAGGGACGCAAGTTCTGCTCCTGCAACGATGACAGCCAGGCCTGATCCAGGGGGTGGTTGATCTTTGCTGGCACAAATGGCTCGCCGGGGAAGGGGATGTTGATTCGCGTCCGTGCGCTGACGCTGGAGAACCTTGCCAGCAGCCAGGCTTTGCCCGGGCCGTTGCGGGTGATCAAGCCATTCTCATCGACTGCAGCCACGTCGGGGGCTGTCGATTGAAACACGGCGAGGTGGGTGACGTCTCGATGGGTGCCGTCAGCGAAGTGGGCGGTGACAGAAACTTGATCGTCGGCTTGAGTGATCTGCAGCTCTTCAAGTATCAGCGCGTCATCGTTTGCTGATTCGTAGTGGGCACCTGATTCGATCCAGGAAAGCAGTTCACGATAGGCTCTACTCGATTGGTCAAAAACCCTGCCTCCACCGTGCTTCACGGACCTGGTTGGCTTTCGCAAGAGGAGGCTCGTAGTGGGGGTGCGGAAGTCGATGCGTCGACCGCCAAGCTCCCGAGTGATCGCCTCGTAGTCTGCGCGGGGTTCGGTAGCGAACAGTGAGAGCTTGAATCCGCCTCGTCCCGTGGCTCCGCCATGGCAATCGGCGGCAGCGCAGCCGTAACGGGCAAAGATGGGAGCAATTTCGTAGCGGAAATCGGCAGAAGCCATGCTCGGCACTGTCGCCGCGAGGGCAACGACACCAGCGATGCTCCAATTTGCCATCTTACTTTGCATGTTCTTTCAGGAAGCCTTCTGCCAGGCTTTGCGCATGTTCTGTGCCGTAGCGATCCCGGAAGCTCAGCATCAATTTGAACATCTCCACTGCCTCAGCAGTGAGTTCGGAGCTTTCCTCCGCACGCTTCGTGATTTTGGCAAAGACCTCGTCCGCTTGGGTGTCATCGTTGGTCTGGCGAATGAACGATCGCAAAAGACCGTTCAATTCCGAATCTTCAGGTGGTTTGCCTTCCCGTTTCCGTTCTGGAGCAGGGGAGGGTGCTTCGGTCTTGGGTGCGCTCTCGGCAGCAGGGCGTTCTCTCGGGCGCATGGCCTGGCCGCCACGGTTACGGTTTTCCTTGAGGCGATTGAGTTGAGTCTGGAGTCGCTCGACTTCCATTGCGCGATCGATCGCAAAGTCACGGAGGGCCTGGGCGTCATCTGGAAGTGCGGCTGCGAGTGCCTCTTTGCCCATGGGCACAGAGCCAGTGATTTCTTCTGCCCATGCGCGAATCTTAGGGACATCGTTAGGGCCTGTATCGGTGAGTGCCTCGCTGCGCTGAACTTTGCCGTCGTTGCAATAGATCAATGTTAGCGCGGCGTTGCGGTTCAGCGCGTAGTTGCCGGGGCCTTCTGCGCCGTCGAGGCAGAGCACAATTGGGGTTCGCAGGTTCAGCGAGCCATTCACCCGTCCCGCTTGATCTTCGCCTGCAGTTCGATCGGAGTTTAGAAGGATCGTAAACGACCGGAAACCTGATATCGCGTGATCCGAGGCGAGCTGATCCAGTCCGTTGATCACGGGAGCTGTGTTACGGGTAAGTTCGTGGACGAATAGAATTGCGCCCGGGGCGGTGCCCATTTGCTCCGCAACATCGAACTCGCCACGCTTGTCCGCGCATCGAATCGGGGTGAGAACAGTGCTGGGCTTAGGGCCAGAAACGATTGTCTCACTCGCAGCCGCAGGTTCGTCCTGTGCCGATAGTGTGATCCAAGGTACAAGGCTCGCGAGGAGTGCTAGCGCTGGAACGAGATTGCGAGTTTTCATTGCTCCATTCTGTAAAGCACGGCTGAAGTATTCAAGCCCTCATTGCGGTCGTGCGGTCGTCTCATGTGAGCTCGGGAGCGCGAATGACGAGAAGGCGAAGTTCCGTCATGTCTTCAATCGCGTATCGAATGCCCTCGCGACCGAGACCGCTGTCTTTCACTCCGCCGTAGGGCATGTGATCGACTCTCCAGCTGGGAACGTCACCAATCACCACGCCTCCCACCTCCAGTTCGTCCCAGGCGCGGTGTGCCTTGTATAGGTCACGGGTAAAGACTCCTGCCTGGAGCCCAAACCGGGAGGCATTGACTTCCGCCAGTGCAGCATCAAAATCGGTGTATCGCGAGAGCACCGCGACAGGAGCGAATGCTTCATCGCAAACGATTTCTTGATCGCTGGGAACGTTCTCCAGTAAGGTTGGCTCGACCATTGCTCCATTTCTTTCTCCGCCGCAAAGAAGTGTTCCACCTGCAGCTACGGCAGATTTTATCCATCCCTCGATCCGTTCGGCTTCGTTAATGGAAATCATCGGGCCAATGAACGTATCCTCGTTCAAGGGATCACCTGTCTTGAGCTTTTTTGTCTCCGCAATGAGCCGTTCGCGGAAAGTATCGTAGATTGAATCATGAATGAGAATTCGCTGGACGCTGATGCAGCTCTGACCGCTCTGGTAAAATGCGCCAGTCATGATCCGCGCTGCAGCATCCGCTTGATCGGTATCTTCATCAATGATGACTGCCGCATTTCCTCCGAGTTCGAGAACTACTTTTTTCTTGCCAGCCTGGGCCTTGAGCTTCCATCCGACGCCGGGCGATCCGGTGAAGCTTAGCAGCTTCAGTCTTTCATCGGTGGTGAACTTTTCTGCTCCATCCCGATGGCAGGGGAGAATGGAGAACGCTCCTTCGGGAAGGTCGCAACGCGAAAGGATTTCCCCAATGAGCAGTGCTCCCACAGGAGTTCGGCTGGCGGGTTTGAGAACAAACGGACAGCCTGCCGCAATCGCGGGTGCGATTTTGTGGGCTGCAAGGTTCAGTGGAAAATTAAAGGGACTGATGAACGAGCAAGCACCCAGGGGAATACGCTTCCACATTCCAGTGTAGCCCCGTGTCCGTTCTGAGATTTCCAGGGGGACTACCTCACCATAGATTCTGGTGCTCTCCTCTGCAGCGATTCGAAAGGTGTCGATAAGACGCGAAACTTCGCCTCGGGCATCTTTGATTGGCTTTCCAGCCTCGATACAAAGTGTGTGTGCAAGATCACTCGCCTGGCTTTCGAACGCCCGGACACACTGGTTTAGAATGCCTCTACGTTCATATGGGCGCAGCGCCCGCATCGGCTTTTCCGCTTTCACAGCGGCCACTATTGCTCGGTCGATCGCTGTTTCATCAGCGATTGCAACGCGGGTGGCGAGTTCGCCGGTAAACTTGTTAGTAATCTCAAGATCCGCGTTCGGCTGATGGGACCTGTTGGCCAGGTAGTAGGGATAGTTCGGATTGAGCCTCATGGTCAGTTGGGTTTGAGAGGTACATGAGCACGGCATTGGCAAGGAGCCAAAATTGCTTATTCCGCTTAAAACCCCATAGCAACGCAAGAGGTGGGCCAAGGCAAGTATCTACTGGCTTTAATGCATCCAGGCACACGTGAGAAACTTTCCGCTGTGCAATTTGCACGAAGTGCTCCGTGATTTCATGCTGCCCGCAATCTTCCGCTGACGCGCATTGTGTTCCTGTCGGCAGGCCGCTACCTGGGCGATCCTCAGCAGGGCTGTAAAAGTAGGAAGCCGGTGGTCATGCCCGTGCTGGTGAGGCGACAGGCTTGAGTCCACCGGCTCTGGATTTGATTGACCTTCCCGTCAAGGGCAGGATTTGGAGAGCTCTTCATTATTCGTCTCACCCTCCGCCTGCCTCAGGCGATGGGCCGCAATAGCATACCAACTGTCCTTGATATTGTCATGGACCTTCCGGAGTTCTTTGCGCTGGAGGGCGAAATCGTCAATCGTGCTTAGGGCTGAAACGGCTTCGTGAACGAGTCCGCGAGCCGCATCAAGCTTTTCCAGAGCAGATTTCAGCTTTGGATCCATGTGTTTACTCTAGGACTAGCAGGTTATTTTCCTGCCTTGGCCTTCGCCCAGCGGGCTTTTTGCGCAGCGATGATACGAGCACGACCTTCCGGGCTCATCTTGCGCTTCGCACTCTTCTTCGCAGGGGCACCTGAATCAGATGTGGATTTGTTCTTAGATCCGGGTTTGCGTCCACGCTTTTTGCCTGTGACTGAGCCTGCAGGAGCAGCTGGAGGAGCGGCAGCCGCACCTCCCAAGATCGCGGCCAGGTCAGCTTCCAAGGCAGCGATTTGGTCTTTGATAGTGGCAGCAGCTCGCAGTTGTTCTGAAGTTATATTTGTTATGATGTTATCCATATCGGTTCACCTCTACTCGTCCTTAGGGGCTTAGGCAACCAAGATATTGTGGGAGAAACGCTAAATTTCAGAGGGTATCATCGGCTGGGGGGCTGCAGAAGATACCGGCGTTAGTTTGCTGGGGCAGGTTGAAAAGGCGGTATCGGGTAGTGCTAACGAAATCTTCAGACGTTGGGACGGATGAACGTACGCATTGGAACTGACCAAATGAACATCATTCAACGGTTGCTGGAGTTAATCGCGCATGGCTTTGATGCTCAACTTGTTTTACATTCATTTGGAATGCTTATTACTTGCGGAATTCCACCTAATTTCTTGCATCTCTTACGGAGACCAGCCATCTCTTTCTGAACGCCGCCAGTCGTCCTTCAGTCTCCCCATTTTGACCTCAAAACCATGCAGGAAAATACTCCACGGATCGCCGAAAGAGACAGCCATATTACGTGCCTGAACAGCCAGAAGATCGAATTGCGGGCAAGCCTGCTGAGGGTGAACCGTTTTGTCGTGGTGTTCGAAGTCTACAACCCTTACAGCATTCTACAGGTATCGGAAGTTCTGTCGGATTTCAAAATCATCATCAATGACAGGATCGTCTACTCTGGCCGTGCTGTGGTGAGCGGACTGGTAAACACCGGGCTGATGGTGGTCTGTGAAGCGACACTGGATGATCATTGGCAAGATATCGAACTGTTCGAGGCCTACGACAGTCCTGAGAAGCTCGTCGAGGAATTCGGCAATTTCCTCGCTGAGTATCGCAAGCTTTGCGATGTTGACCCGAAATTTAAGGTGATCGTCACGGACATCGAGACCCTGCTGAACGAGTTTCGGCGCTGGCTTGAGCAAGTTGAGCTTAGCCTGAGGTCTGCTCCAAACCGTGGAGAAGCGGAGGTGAAAGTTCTCCGTGCTCTGAGTAAACCGCTGTCTGGTCCAGTGAGCGATGTGTTCCAGCGGTTCGAGAAGATTGCTGCCGAAGTGGGGCGGAATTCCGAGGTGGTGCATGGTATGCATATTAAGCGTCGCCTGCATCCTATCGTACTGTGTGCGCCCTTCATTTATCGGACCTTCCGCAAGCCATTGGGATATGCAGGCGACTATGAGATGGTGAACATGATCACGCGTAACTCCAACGAAGGGGCCACACTTTTTGCGAAGGCTCTAAATTCCTGGATCCTGTCCCAGGCTCCCGCAGTGGGGCATCGAAACCGAATTCAGATTTTGACGGAACGTCTCGTAGAGGAAACGACCAGGGTGGTGGCTCAAGGATCCTCAAAGGCCCGCATCTTTAACCTTGGCTGCGGGCCTGCGTGGGAGATTCAGCGGTTTCTCGCTGACTACGATATCTGCGAGCGGTGTGAATTGACGCTGTTGGATTTTAATGATGAAACGCTGGAGCATGTCTCGGCGACACTCGAAAAAGTGCGCACTTCCCGTCAAAGGCGGACGCCCATCCGTTACATTCAGCGATCAGTCCATCAAGTGCTCCGCAGGGGAATGACCGAAGGGGTGGACGGCGGCGACAGCCGATATCATATTGTCTATTGTGCAGGCTTGTTCGACTACCTTTCGGATCGGATCTGCAAACGGCTCGTTTCGATTTTTTACGAAGCGCTTGAGCCGGGTGGACTGCTGATCGTCACCAACGTCGATGCGTCCAATCCTATTCGGAATATCATGGAGTTTCTGCTGGAATGGCACCTCGTTTACCGTGATCTGGATCAGCTTCGCGAGCTCGCGCCAGAAGCAGCGGATCCTGCCAACATTAATGCGTATGCTGACAGCTCGGGTGCCAATATTTTTCTCGAAGTGCGCAAGCCGTTATGAATTCGAATGATGAGCAAGTGGGCCGGGCATTCAGGGAGCACGAGCGGGAAGGTGGATTCCGTCGAGCTCGTGTCGCCTGCATTCTCGTAATCGTCCTGATGCCTGCAGGCGCGATTTTGGACGCAGTGGTTTATTCTGAGCATTTCGGCTCATTCCTGATATTGAGGCTGGCCAGCTCGGCCGTTGCCGCACTGGTCTATTTTGGACTGGGCACCAAGAGGCTGCTGGCGTTCCGCAGCTACCTGGCGGCAGGCTGGTACTTGGTTCCCATTGTGGCCATCTCCGCAATGATTGCGATGACGGAAGGAGCACTGTCGCCCTATTACGCGGGGCTCAATCTCGTTGCCCTGTGTGCGGCAGTAGTTTTGCAGGTGACGCTTCGCCAGAGTATCGGCGTGATTGTTGCTATTTTTGTGTGCTTTGGATCCGCCGGAGCGTGGGCGGTTTATACGAATGGGGGATCGCAGGATCAGCGGCTGCTGGTCAACAATGTCTACTTTCTGGTGCTTACGGCTGTTGTTGTCGTTACTGGAAGTGTTATCGTCAGCCGCATGCGCTTTCGGGAATTCGGTTTGCGCTACGCGCTCGATGAGAAAACCCGGGAACTTGAAGCATCGAACGAGAAGCTGAGAGCCCTGGACGAGGCGAAAAGCAGGTTCTTCGCGAACATCAGTCACGAATTGCGCACTCCCCTTACCCTGTTGCTATCACCTCTCGATGCAGAGTTGGAGCGTCCCGAAGGGGCGCACGATGAGATGACCCGAAGCGCGCTAAATTTAATGCGGGACAATGGTTTGCGGTTGTTGCGCTTGATTAATGATCTTCTGGATTTGGTGAAGTTGGATTCTGTCCAAATGAAGCTCTCTCCGCGACCCGTTGACCTGCCGAATTTTCTTTCTGGCCTAATCAGCTCCGTGGCCGGAGTAGCCAGGGAGAAGCGTATCGCGATCGTCACCGATTACGATGATTCGCTCAAAACTTTTTCGATCGATCAGGAGAAAATCGAGAAAGTGATTCTTAATCTGCTGTTCAACTCGCTGAAGTTTACGATGCCAGGCGGGCGAATCACGGTTAGGGGATATTTGAAGGACGAGCTATTAGGTATTGAAGTGGAGGACACGGGGATCGGGATCAGCGAGGAGGATTTGCCGAAATTGTTTCATCGATTCTGGCAGGCGGATGATTCGTCCCGCCGTAAGTTTCAGGGGACCGGAATAGGCCTGAGTCTCGCGAAAGAACTGGTAACTCTCCACGGCGGTACGATCGTTGCCAAGAGTACTCCTGGGGTGGGGACGCGCATGAGCATACACATTCCATTTACTGCAGCTGCACCCGTTGATTCGGACGACTGTGAAGTAGATACCAAGCAGCAGGGATTCAACCAAAAAGCCGTGAGATTCGGTCGCGTCGATACGCTTGAAGATTCATTGCCCCCAAATGGGAATAGGTCTCAAGTCGGCAATGGAAAACCGAGGGTCTTGATTGCGGATGACGAGCGGGACATGCTTGAGTTTCTCGCGAGCCAGCTTGAGGAGCACTATGAGATCGTGAAGGCAGCTGACGGGGCGGAGGCGTTGGAGTTGGGCAAAAACCAGTTTCCAGATGCAATTATTCTGGATGGAATGATGCCGGAGCTGGATGGCTTTGAAGTGTGCCGCCAATTAAGAATGAACACTTCGACCCGAGGCACCCCCATCATCATGCTCACGGCACGTGCTGATGAAGAGACAAAGATGACTGCCCTGCGGGCGGGAGCTACGGATTTCCTGACGAAACCATTCTCCTTGCCAGAGGTCAGATCACGACTGAAGAATTTAGTAGAAGGGGCGCAGTATCAAAAAGAACTGTCACTCAAAAACGCGCTGCTTGAGAATGCGATTCAAGACCTCAAAGAGACGCGGCAGCAACTCGCGCAATCTGAGAAACTGGCATCTCTGGGGCAGATGAGCGCTGGCATTATCCATGAGATTAACAATCCCCTGAATTTTGTAAAAACCAGTCTCTACACGCTGTCAAAGTTATCGGGATCCATCGCTCCTGAAGATGCAGGCCGATTTAAGTCGGTTCGTGAAACTATAGAAAACGGGGTGGAACGGATCGAGAGGATCGTCTCAGAACTGCGCCTCTTTGCCCACGAGAGCCCCGAAAGTATCCATGACATTTCTGTGCTGGATGCAGTGCTGACGGCCCAGAGATTCTGTTCCCACGAACTTTCTCATGCTGAAGTTGAACTCGACATCCCTGAAGAGCGGACAGTTCTGGGGAACTCGCACAAGTTGATGCAGGTTTTTCTGAATTTGATCCAGAACGCTGCACACGCGACGGCGGAAGTCGAGAATCCCAAAATCCGGATCTCGAGCCGAATGGCGGATGATCGTTGTGTGGTGACTGTGTCAGACAATGGAACGGGGATCC
>JAGROY010000485.1 GCA_020439995.1 Verrucomicrobiia bacterium | reverse complement strand
AATGATCGTGGCACTTCGCATTTTCTTTATCATCGTCCTGGTGTCCATGCTTGCGGTCACCACGTGGGCCAGCAGTGACACAGCGTTGTGGAGTATTCCTGTCGACGTCAGCAGCCACCCGTGGTTCATCGCCTGTCTTTTCGATGCCTATTGGGGATTTCTAACATTCTACTGCTGGGTGATCTATCGTGAGTCCTCGATCATCGCCCGGGCTGGTTGGCTCATAGCGATCCTGCTGTTCGGAAATATTGCCATGTCGGTTTACATGCTAATCCTTTTGTTCAAACTCCCGGTAAATGCTACCGTCCGGGACATTCTGCTGCGTCCGCAAAGTGCCTGATATGAGCTCGCCAGTCATTCTCGGTATTGCAGCTGCAATCCTCGCTGCGTTATTCCTCTTCACCTGGTGGTTTGCGAGGCGGATTGGGAACTACAGCATTGTCGATGTCACCTGGTCGCTTGCCTTCGCTCCCACTGCGATCCTTTATGCAGTGTTAGGAAATGGTTGGGTGCCGCGCCGTATCGCTATCGCCTGCCTGGTGGCCTTTTGGAGCTTAAGGCTCGGTACGTATCTGTGGGGACGTGTGGCAGCGCACCATCCGGAGGTCGATCCGCGCTACGCGATACTCAGCAAACGCTGGGAAAAGAACCCCGGTCGGGCCTATTTGTTTTTCTTCCTCGCGCAAGGCCTGCTCGTCTGGCTGCTGATGCTGCCCGTCCACTTCATTGCCCTCAACGCGGCCATCGGATTTCACCCGCTTGAGATCGCTGGGGTTGTCCTGTGGGTGATCGCATTGGTTGGAGAGGGAACTGCTGACGCGCAGTTGAAGCGCTTCAAAAGGGAATCGACTGATCATCTAGCCGTTTGCAAACGCGGACTGTGGCGTTACTCGCGACATCCAAATTACTTTTTCCAGTCGCTACTATGGTGGGCTCTGTTTCTCATGGCGCTGCCGATGCCATGGGGCTGGATCACCATCATCGCACCGCTCGCTATGCTCCACTTTCTTCTCCGTATCACCGGTGTTCCGCTCACCGAAGAGCTGGCAATCGAAAAACGTGGCGACGTCTACCGTGACTATCAGAACACCACCAGTGCCTTCTTTCCGCTTCCTCCCAAGAGTTCACTCAACGAAACTAACGCATGAGCATCGTCAATCAAGTTCTCGCCCAAGGCATCCTTCCTGATGCCCTCATCCGTCATGGAATCCGCCGCCGACTTGCTGAGACACTCGCCACTCACGTGAAGTCGACTGAGCAGGACCAGCGAGCCGCAATCGCCCGGCATGTGCAGGAGCTACGCGCAAGTCCTGTTGCGATCGAGACCGATGCTGCCAACGAGCAGCACTACGAAGTCCCAGCTGCATTCTATCTCAAAACATTGGGGCCGCGGCTGAAGTATAGTTCGGGTTGGTTCGATTCGCCACAGGACACACTGGCGGAGGCAGAGGAAAAAATGCTGCGCCTCACCTGCAATCGGGCAGGTTTGGTGGATGGGCAGCGCATTCTGGAGCTCGGCTGCGGCTGGGGATCGTTGTCATTGTGGATGGCCGAGCATTATCCGAACTCAGACATCACCGTCGTCTCCAACTCCGCCAGTCAGAAGCAACACATCGATTTCCAGGCGGCTGCGCGAGGCTTCAAAAATCTCACCGTTCGCACCGCCAACATGATCAGCTATCCCGGCGAAGGCGGAGCGGTTTTCGATCGCGTGGTATCGGTGGAAATGTTCGAGCACATGAAGAACTACGCCGAGCTGCTGCGTCGGATTTCCGCCTGGCTTCAACCCGGAGGCAAGCTCTTCGTCCACATCTTCACCCATCGTGTAGCCGCGTACCACTACGAAGTTGAAAGTGACGACGACTGGATGGCAAAGTACTTCTTCACCGGCGGCCAGATGCCGTCACACGATCTGCTCTCCCATTTTCAGGACGATCTAACATTGGTGCAGGACTGGAAAGTCAACGGTGGCCACTACGAGCAAACTTCCAATGCCTGGCTCGCCAACATGGATCGTCACAAAACCGAAATCATACCCCTCTTCAAAGAAACCTACGGCTCTGAAAATGCCACCCGCTGGTGGAACTACTGGCGCATCTTCTTCATGGCCTGTGCGGAACTGTGGGGCTACAAGGGCGGCGAAGAGTGGGGCGTATCGCACTATTTGTTCGAGAAAAAGGGCACGTGACCGTTACAGAAACCGCCAGAGAATCGCCTGCAGGGAATCGACCGTTTCCTGCGGCCACAGTGACTTGTCGGTGACGAGGGCGATGTCGAGTTCTGAGTGTTCCGGCCAGGTCGGTTCTGCCGGGATTTTTGCGATGGCCCCGGCAAGCATCGCCTTGGCGGCCTCCGCGTTTTCCTTGAGGTGCTCGAACACGGCCTGCGCATTGACCGGGCCTTCGTCTGTTTTCCAGCAATCGTAGTCGGTGACCATCGCCATTGTTGCCAGCGCAATTTCCGCTTCCCGGGCGAGTTTGGCTTCGGGGAGATTGGTCATGCCGATGACGTCGAAGCCAAGCTTGCGATTGGTTTCTGATTCGGCACGGGTGGAAAATGCCGGGCCGTCCATGTTGACGTAAGTGCCGCCATTGTGCACGCGACGATGCTGTTCAAGAGCAGTTTCGTGAAGAATGGTTCGCAGACCAGTGCTGA
>JAGROY010000149.1 GCA_020439995.1 Verrucomicrobiia bacterium | reverse complement strand
ATCGCTACTTGCGTAAACCCTGCGGGGTTACCGTTATCCTGACGCCTGCCAATTGCCCACCCCCTAAAACTCGGCATTCTCCGGAGTCAGCGCCAACCAGTCCGACGGTTGGCTTTGGTGTAAGCTTCTTTCCGCGTTCTTGGATCGTCGATCGTGGCAGCCCATTGGTATGCCAGTTCACGATAATTGGGGCCAATTGCCGCGACGAAGCTCTTAACGATTTCATCACGCAGCGGTGACCGGGGCAAGGCTTCGATCCATTTTGCAGCGGCGAGGTAATCTCCGTTTGCTGCCCATAGATAGATGAATCGTGATAGATTTGCTGTGGAATGATCAGCCGAGGAATTCGCTCGAATCCATTCGATGGCTTCCTCTGGATGTGATCGCGCCGCATTGTCTACCACTTGACCGATTAGTTTTTCGCGTTCCTCAGGTGATAGTGAAGGTTCGATCTGCTTCATCTCTCTTGCCATGGTGCTCACTCCATTGACTGCCAGAGTAGCGCGAATGAAAGCCTGGTGGGCTTCGATGCGCAGTTCGGTTATTTTCGATGTGGCCAGTAGTTTTAAGAACGCGCGGCGGTGGTCTTGGGTGTCCATCACGCTCATGGCTGCCTCGAGCATCGAATCGCGATCGATGTCAGAATACCTTGTGTTTGCCTGTTCAATCCACTGTAGCGCCAGTTCCTGGTGCGAATCCGACCGGGCTAGTTTGAATGCAACGGCGTTGCACATCCTGTGAAGCGTGTCGGTGTAGACCTCTGCGGAGTTGCGATCAAGCCACTCGATGGCTCGCAATATGTCGTCTTCAACAAGGGCATGGAACGCATTGTTCTGAAGTTGCCCGTTCCACCCCATCCATCCGTGCAACCCAATGTCAGCCATCGGATGGTTGAGTACTGCCACGGGATCGCGTTCAGCCAGTGCCAGCAATGCCATATGAGTGCATATGTCTCTAAATCGTTCTGGCGCTGTGTTGTGTTCCAACAGGTCAATCAGATTCAGAAGTTGACCGGAGGATTGGAGCGACAGTGCGTCCGCCAAATTCAGAAGCACCAAGGACTGTTCGGGCTTTGCGGTTGCGGCGGTGAATCGTGAACCCCATTTTCCGACATCGAAAGTCGTGGAAATCTGCTCAACGGGCGTCGTGATGTTCCGTCGATTTTCAGGCAATTTAGTGGTTTTAAGGTGGGGGCTAGCCAGCGGTACCAGTCGCTGATTCACTTCGGCTTGTGCTTTGTTTCGGATGTTTTCGTCGACAATCATCCCCACCAGTTCAAAAGCGGTCTGCGGCTTGCTCCTTGCTTGTCCGGTTGCGAGTCCGGCGTAGGCCCGGTCTTTAACTGTGCCGTCAGGCAGTGATTGAATCCATGCCCTCGCCTGTTTCGAATACATTTGACTTCCGCGAGCAAAATCTTCTACTGCACGCGCCTTCTCAATATCTGTTTCAAACTGACTCAACAACCAACCGGCGTGCTGAGCGAATTCGCCTCTTTTTCCGATTGTACTACTCGCGACCCTGATCAAGCTGTTCTCTCGCTCGTTGGCTGGCAACGTTTCGACGATTTCTGCTGAAGTGTCCCGGGCACCTTCGCTGCTCAGGAAAGACAACACTGTTCGAGCAAACTGACGTTGATCGGATGCTTGAAGCCGTGGTTCTAGTTTTTCAAAGACACTGCGCCAAGGCTCATGTTCCTTCAGAATAAGTTGGCCTCCGAGGCTGGCCAGCGCCCGATCCTTGTCATCTCCGTCGAGCCAGTCGATCAAGGCCAGGGCGCGGTCGGTATATTCGGGAACAAGTACACGAACTGCGGATTGAACTACGAGCGACTTGCTACCAGTAAGCGTCGGAGACCCCTTCCGTGAAGTAATCGCTTGTTCCTTCAATTTCTGTGCCAGCCAATGTGATGCAGTGCCTGGGTCGCTCAGTAGCGACGCACGCAGAGCAGACGATAGAATTCGCGGCGATTCTTTTGATCCTTCGTCGCAAGCGAGCACGGGATCCTTCCACGCGAGTGCCTGAAGAACCGCAGATATCGCGCCATCATTGTAGTTCGTCGCCGAGCGCAACTGTCTTGCCTGATTGAGAAGACCCAGCAGATGTTCCTTGTCTAGGAGGTTAAGAAGGCGCTGGTCTGTTTCATCAGATGGATCGCCAAGGTATACCTTACGCAATAAACTCAGCTCGAGACTTTTGGCGGTGATGGCATTCAGGCGATCGTTGTAATCCTGCACTAGAGGGCGGTGCAATGGTCGATCTCCGCCATTCGCCTCCGGTAATTTCAAAGTAAAAGGGACCAGCGAACCGATCGCGAATACACCGACAAAAACTGCGGCCACTCTCAGGTTTAGAAGCGCAGGGATTGGGTTGCCCATGAGAGCTCCCCATGCCAGGGATGGAGCGAGTCGAATGGCACCTGCCGAAACGGTCGCCACCATTTCCGGTAACGAAGGAGCCTTCAGGCGTGATGCAAGGATCGCCCCAAGCACCACTGCGCTCAGTTGCAGCCCGCGCTTTTGGAACCAACGGGCAAGATCTTTCAGTGCTCGGTTCGCACGAACCCGGCTGGCACCTTCCGTGGTGCCGAGTGTCTGTCCTATTTCGCTGTATGGTAGGCCTTCGATGAAGTGGAGTAACACCACGCGACGGTTGATCTCAGACAGGCTTTGCAAGGCGGCATCCAGGCTGGGCGCAATCTCCCGCCAGGCGCGTTCGTCATCACGTCGATCGGGATCGACTTGTTCATTGAAAGACTTGAGTTTCATCTTGTGGGCGTGTTCCTTTCTCGCGGCTTTGGCTGCCTCGTAGACTGTTGTGCGATGCAGCCACGCAACGAGAGCTGGGTGTTCACTCAGCTTGTTGGCCTTGCGGCTTAGAATTGCGAAGACGTTTTGCGCAACTTCTTCACTTGCTTGCTGATCGTCCAGGCGTCGCATCGCACAATGAAATACGAATCCGAGGTGGCGCTGAACCAGTCGGCGAAACGCGTCTTCGTCCTCACTCCTGGCGAATTTTGTCAGTAGTTCGCGATCGCTATCGCGGTTGTCAGTATCGTTGGACGGTTCTTCGCTCACTACACTGGTACCCCGCGCCAAGCCAGATTTGTTACACTGAAATTGAGTATTCTTTCGGACCGGTCACCCGTCTAGTGGTATCCCGGCACATTACTCAGTGATTTCCTAAAACTCGGCATTCCCCGGAGTCCGGGCAAAGGGGATCACGTCCCTGATGTTATGGACGCCAGTGACGAACATCAGCATGCGCTCGAATCCCATTCCGTAGCCAGCGTGGGGGACGCTGCCGTAGCGGCGGAGGTCGAGGTACCACCAGTAGGCTTCTTCATCGAGTTCGTGTTTTGCCATGTTGGCTTTGAGGACATCCAGGCGCTCTTCGCGCTGGCTGCCACCGACGATTTCGCCGATCCCGGGCACCAGGACGTCCATCGCGGCGACGGTGGCATCGTCATCGTTCACCCGCATGTAGAATGGCTTGATCGCTTTTGGATAGTTGTAGACGGTCACCGGGCACTTGCAGTGCTCTTCGGTGAGGTAACGTTCGTGCTCGGACTGAAGGTTGTGGCCGTGCACGACTTCGTACTCGAATTTCTTGCCGGACTTCAGCAGAATCTCGACGGCCTCGGCGTAGGTGAATCGCTGGAATGGTCGCTCAACCACAAACTGCAGTCGCTCGTGCAGTTGTTTGTCGACGAACTTGCCGAACAATTCGAGATCGTCAGCGCATTCCTCGAGCACGTATTTGCACAGGAATTTGACGTTTTCCTCGGCGAGATCCATGTCGGCTTCCAGATTGCAGAACGCCATCTCGGGCTCGATCATCCAGAACTCCGACGCATGGCGGGCGGTGTGCGAGTTTTCCGCGCGAAAGGTGGGGCCAAAGGTGTAAATGTTAGACAATGCGCAGGCGAACGTTTCACCTTCGAGCTGGCCACTGACCGTCAGGTAGGCGGACTTGCCGAAAAAGTCCGATGCCGGGTCGCCGTCTTTTCCCTGGGGCAGTGTCGTGACACGGAACATTTCGCCAGCGCCCTCGCAGTCGCTGGCAGTGATGATCGGCGTGTGCACGTAGACGAAGTCGCGTTCCTGGAAAAACTGATGCACGGCATAGGCGAGCTTGCTGCGAGTGCGGAACACGCTGCCGTAGAGGTTCGACCGCGGGCGCAGGTGGGCAATCGATCGCAGGAACTCGGGCGTGTGCCCCTTTTTTTGCAGTGGATAGGTTTCGTCGGCTGCGCCCACCAGTTTCACTTCCGTAGCCTGGATCTCCCACTTCTGGCCTTTGCCCTGACTTGCGACCAGTCTGCCGTTAACCTCAACAGACGCCCCGGTGGCCATCAGTGCAATTTGTTCTGATCCGGGAATTCCTGCGTCGACGATCACCTGAATCCCTTTCAGGCACGAACCATCGTTGATTTCCAGAAACGAAAATGACTTCGAATCGCGACGGGTGCGCACCCATCCCTGAATCAGGATGTTGTCGACCTCGGATTCGCTGCGGTGCGCGTGTTTCACTAGTGTTCTCATAGGAAGAGGATTTGCTGATGTGCGTAGTTACGATGTTGCGTTGCCGGTCGTCACGCAGATTGTGCGGCTTTGTTAAGGGGCGGTGCGCAGCAGTGTCTGACGCAGAACGATGGACACGATCGCCAGGACGACTGCTGGCCACAGGAACCAGGGGAACAGGTCGCGTGCCTCCACGATGGTTCGGCGGAAGATTTCAGTCTTCTCCAGTTGATCGATGGTTTTGAAGATGGCTTCCAGTGCATCCGTGTCCTCAGCGAGGTAGCTTTTGCCATCAGAAATCCGTGCCACTTCTTCCAGCGTGGCGAGATCGAATTCCTGTCGTGCCTCCAGCCGCCGATTGGTGCCGGGCAGGGGAATCTGGTGCATTCCAGGTGTGCCTACGGCAATGGTGTAGACTTTGATTTTGAGCGTCTTTGCGATTCTCGCCGCATCTTGGGGAGTGAGGTTCCCGGAGTTGCTGGCACCGTCGGTGATGAGCACGACGATTTTGCTGCGCGATTCCCTCTGATCGAGCCGGGCAGTGGCAGCGCCGATTGCCGAGCCGATCGCGGTGCCCTGCTCGATCACGCCGAGCTTGAGCCGGTCGAGGCTCTGTTTCAACCAGTCGTGATCGAGAGTGAGCGGACATGGCACGTATGGACGTCCGGCGAACGCCACCAGCCCGATGCGGTCATTGGGACGCCCATCGATAAACTGGCGGGTAACGCGCTTTGCGGCTGCCAGTCGGTTGACCTGTTGGCCGCCGATGATGAAGTCCTCGATCCCCATCGAAAGCGATAGATCCATAGCAAGCGTGATTTCAATCCCGCTGGCGCGAACTTGCTCGTGGGTGCTCACGTGCTGAGGTCGAGCCAGCGCGATCGCGCAACACGCGAGGCAAAGATACATCAAGGATGGCAGTAATCTTCCTGGCTTGGCGCGGGCGGTGTGCGAGATGCCGTGCAGGAGTTTTACCGACGAAAACGTGATCGCCGGCTGCTTTCCTGCGCGTCCACGCAGTGCCGCCAGGAGCGGGATCGCAACCAGCAGGAGCAACCACCAGGGCGCTGCAAACCGGTAGTCGACGAGTGCGGCTGCAGCGATCATTTTGCGGAATCGGGTTCGGCTTCGATGGTTGCGATGGCCCTCGCGACAAGGCTCTCCGGATCATCGCCGGCGCGACCGTAGCGAAGGGCCTCGATCTGGCGAAGGAGGTCGGCAAAGGGAGCCAGCCGGGGGCTTGGTGGTACCAGATCGCGCCCCAGCAATTCATCTGCGGTGCGATACAGTCCCAATGCACCGTGCTGCCGATGGAGGTAGGTGCGGATGATCGTCGGCAGGTGCTTGGCGATGTGGTCGGCGTCCTGGCCTTGCAGCGATCGAAGTTGAGCGAGTGCCACCTTCGCCGGGTCTTCCAGCCGGGGAGTGGACGGTCGCCCCAGCACGCTCCGGACCTTCGGGTAGAACAGGTAAGCAAGGGCAGCGGAGATCAGCACGATGCCAATAGCGGCGAGTATCCATGGCAAGGCATCGAACGGCTCGGGCCGCACTACGATGTCTTTCAATGTAGGGAACTCAGGCACTGGATGGTGTTCAATGAAGGACGGCTTTTCGACTCTTAAAGAAGGCGTGGATGCCGGGGAGGTAGTTCTCTCCCGATCGCACCAGTATCTTATCGACCGCCAGTGCACGCAGTGATGCGTCTAATTCTTCCTGCCATTCGAGTCTTCGTTTTGCATAAGCCTCGCGAACCGTTTTTCGGGAAGTGTCGACGATCACTTGTTCGCCGGTTTCCGGATCTTCGAGCAGCAGCCGTCCAGCATCTGGCAGCGCTTCCTCCCGTGGATCAACGATCTGCACGGCGACCAGATCGTGCTTGATACTGGCCGTCCGTAGAGGATTGACCGCATTGTCGAACTGGAAATCTGAAAGCAGGATCACAAGGGCGCGTCGCCGCAGATTGTTGACCAGTGTCGTCATCGCGGTGGAGGGATCACTGCCAGCGCCTTCGGTCGCAGGGTGCTGCAGGATCTCGCGAATGATTCTGAGATTGTGAGTGCCGCCTTTGCGCGGAGGCAGGTAGAACTCGACGCGGTCGGTGAAAAGCAAAAGGCCCACTTTGTCCTGATTTTGCGAGGCACTGAACGCGAACAGAGCAGCCACCTCCGCTGCCAGCTCGCGTTTCGAACGGTCGACGCCGCCGAACATGCTGGAACCACTGATGTCGACCGCTAGAAACACGGTGAGTTCACGTTCCTCGACGAATTTTTTGATAAAAGGAATGCCCATCCGCGCGGTGACATTCCAGTCGATCGAACGGACTTCATCGCCTGGCTGGTATTCGCGGAAGTCATCGAAGTCGATGCCCTGGCCCTTGAACGTGCTCTGGTATTCGCCGCCGATGGACTCGCGCACAATTCCCCGCGTGACCAGCTCGATGCGGCGCACGTTGTTGAGGATCTCAGTGAGAGTTGCTGCTTCGCCAGGCATCGCAAGGAATCAGGGGACTGGCAGCCGCTCAAGAATACGCTCCACCAGCATCTCAGGGGTAATCCCTTCGGCCTCCGCCTCGTAGGTGACGAGAATGCGGTGTCGCAGCACATCGTTGGCCAGGTCTTTGACGTCCTGAGGGGTGACATAGCCGCGCCCATTCAGGAAGGCATACGCTTTGGATGCAAGGCTCAGGCTGATCGTGCCGCGCGGCGATGCTCCACAGCGGATCAGGTGCTGGGAATCTGGAAGTAGAACGCTGGGATCGCGGGTGGCGTAGATGATGTCGACGATGTAGTCCTTCACGCTGTTGTCGATGTAGACTTCGTTCACCAGTGCCCGTGATTCGACGATCGTTTCGGTACTGACGACGGATGACGTCTTCGTCCTCGGAGCAGAGGTGGCCATCATATCGAGGATCTTGCGTTCTTCGGATTTACGGGGATAGCCGACGCGCACCTTCAAGAGAAAGCGGTCGAGCTGTGCTTCCGGGAGCACGTAAGTGCCCTCCTGTTCAATCGGGTTCTGCGTGGCCAGTACGAGAAATGGATCCGGCAGCGGGTAGGTTTTCTCTCCGATCGTGACTTGGTGTTCCTGCATGGCCTCGAGCAAAGCACTCTGCACTTTGGCTGGCGAACGGTTGATTTCGTCTGCCAGAATGAGGTTGGCAAAAATCGGACCTAGCTTTGCCGAAAACTCACCTTCGCGTGGATTGTAGATCAAGGTTCCGATCAAATCCGCTGGGAGCAGGTCTGGAGTAAATTGGAAACGGTGAAAACTGCTACTGATGCACCCGGCCAGGGCATTCACCGTCAGTGTTTTCGCCAGTCCCGGCACGCCCTCCAGCAGGATGTGCCCGTTGGTGAGGAGGCCGATGAGCAGGCGGTCCACGAGAATTTCCTGCCCCACGATGACGTGGTGCATTTCTTCGCGAACTGGGGCCACCCAGGTCGATTTCGCCTGGATTTTCTCGGTAATTGCAGTGGTGTCGATAGCCATGAAGGATGCTGATTGGCGGCCACCATAGAGTCGACCCGCGCCGGGGGAAAGAAGGGATTTTCAGGGCGGAAATGTCAGCGGTGGAGACGGTGAACAGGCGTTTCAACGCGAAATCAACTGATGCTCTGACGATGGCGAGCTCCGTGTTGCGAATTTACCGGCCGAAGATTCCGTAGCGATAAAGACAGGTCGTACCGGGAGTTTTTCAGATCTGACTCAACGTCGTGGAAGTAAGGTCAATTCTACAGATTGAAAGGGAGCTGGGAAGAATACCCACTGAGGGGAATTGTAAGTTACCATATTTTCCAGAGTAGAGTGAGGATCGGTAACGTTGTAACCACCGATTGTTTGCAAGCGAAACGCTCAATACAGATGCGAACATGTTCAAAATCGAAATTGGGTTCGAGAATTCAACTCAGTTTATACAGTATGAGTTGAAGTTTCGCCGATGTTGCTTGAGCCGGGAACTCCTTTGTTCTAAAAGACCGGGCATCCATGAAGATGCTCTCAATCCCACTGATCCCTCTTGCCGTCGCTCAACTCGCAAGTTTGCTGAGTTCGTCGCTTTTCGCCGACAACGAAGCCAAGCTTCCACCGTTGGCAGTACGAGGGGAGGGTGCCTACGTCTCGGGAGAGCTGATCTATGCTCTGGACAACAAGCCAACACCCGAGTGCCACGCATCGACGCTGGTGGAAACGTCCGATGGCCTGGTTGCTGCCTGGTTTGGTGGAACACATGAGAAACACCCTGACGTTGGCATCTGGGTATCGCAGCAACTGGATGGGAAGTGGTCGGTGCCTGTGCTGGTCGCAGATGGCTCCGAGGACGAAGAGAAAGATTTCGCCTGCTGGAACCCAGTTCTTTTTCAGCCAAAGGAAGGGCCGCTGATGCTCTTTTACAAAGTCGGGCCGAGTCCCGATACGTGGTGGGGAGTCCTCATGACTTCCGCTGACAATGGAAAGACATGGGGGAATCGTCACCGCATCGGCGCAGACGCTGAAGCGTTGGGAGGCAAGAATCCGAATCTACTCGGGCCAGTGAAGAACAAGCCCGTGCAACTGGACGACGGCACCATTCTCTGCCCCTCCAGTAGCGAGCACAACGAGTGGCGCGTCCACTTTGAAGCCAGCCCCGACAATGGCAGGACCTGGAAGGTCATCGGCCCCATTCACGATGGTAAAGACTTCGGTGCGATTCAGCCGAGCATTCTTCACTACGCCAATGGCAAGCTACAGATCCTGTGCCGTTCCCGTCAGAACGTCATCGCGCAAAGCTGGTCTGAGGACGATGGCAAGACATGGAGCAAGATGAGCGCACTTCACTTGCCGAATCCGAGCGCAGGCACCGACGCGGTGACGCTCAAAGACGGCCGACAGTTGCTCGTTTACAACCACAGCATTCGCAAAGACGGCAACAATGGCAGACAGATTCTCAACGTGGCCACGTCCACCGACGGCATCGAATGGAATCCTGTCATGACGCTAGAGCAGGAAGGGAATCCTGAGGGCTACTCCTATCCTGCTGTTATTCAGGCTGCAGATGGCACGGTGCACATCACTTACACCTTTCAACGTGTGGGTATCAAACATGTGGTGCTCGATCCCGCGAAGCTCTGATCCATAGCAACTCAGGCACAGCTTGGGCTTTTCCACTTTTCAAGGCCACACCCATCCACTACGGTGCGGATAATGACCGAGCGAGCCGTTGCCCCCGAACATGACGTGAATGCTGATGCTGAGATTGTAGCACGCTGGAAAAATGAACCAGCGCCGCTGCTTCCCGTGCTGCACGCCTTCCACGATCGTGATGGCTATTTAAGTAAAGCGTCGATCCGTGCCGTATCCGAGGGGTTGCGAATTCCGATCGCTGAGCTGTGGGGGACGGTGACGTTTTATCACCACTTTTCCCGCGAAGCTCCGGGCAAGTCTGCTCCTCGCGTGTGCACCGGGAATGTCTGTTGCCTCAAGGGCGGCAATGAATTGCTCGAAGAGATGAAGGCGGACGGAGCGACCCCGATGCCATGCTCCGGTCGTTGCGACGAGCCGGTTCCCGTGATCATCGGGGACAAAATGCTCGTCGGTTTGAAGGCGGATCAATTGGAGCACCGCCCGACACCGCTGCCTGTGCCCAACCCCGGCGGTATCGAGGAATGCATTTTTTCGGCGATTCGTGAGCCGGGACGCAACACGCTTGACGGTTATCAGCGTACGGAGGGGTATGCCGGATTGAAGCGTACTCTACAGATGACTCCAGAGGAAGTGATCCAGCTCATCACTGACAGCAAGCTCGCAGGACGCGGTGGCGCCGGATTTCCGACGGGAGTAAAATGGAAAGCGGTCGCAGATGCTCCAGGCTCACCGAAAGTGATCGTCTGCAATGCCGATGAGGGAGAACCCGGTTGCTTTAAAGATCGCGCCATCATGGATTACGATCCCTATGCGATGATCGAAGGCATGACTATCGCTGCCTATGCGACTGGGGCGACGCTCGGCTTCATTTATCTCCGCTATGAGTATCCAGAGATGGCTGCATCGCTCGAAAAATGCATCGCTGACGCGCAGGCGGCGAACCTGCTGGGTGACAACATTCTTGGCAGCAATGTCAGTTTCCATCTCTACGTGCGCAGAGGAGCGGGTGCCTACATTTGCGGTGAAGAAGGCTCGCTGCTCAACAGTCTCGAAGGAAAGCATCCGTTTCCGCGCAACAAGCCGCCATTCCCAGTGACCCACGGCTTCAATGACAAGCCGACCGCAGTCAATAACGTGGAAACCCTCGCTTCCGCAGCCCATATCATGCGTAAAGGCGCGGATTGGTATCGCTCGCTGGGGCTCGGGGATCACGCCGGAACCAAAGTGATCAGCCTGTCCGGCGATATTCAGCGTCCTGGCAACTATGAAGTGCCGTTCGGCTTTTCTTTGCAGACTTTGCTCAACGAATGGGCGGGCGGGCCTTATGAAGGGCGCAAAATCCAGGCAGTGACCATGGCCGGTCTGTCCGGGGGCTTTTTGGCGGGCGATGATCTCGATATCACGCTGGACGATGCCTGCATCCGCCCGCGGGGATCATTTCTGGGCGCCGGTGGAATTATCGTTTTTGATGACAGCCGGGACATGGTCGAGGTCGCTCACGGAGCCATGGAATTCTTTGCGCATGAATCCTGCGGCAAGTGCTTCCCGTGCCGGATCGGCACCCAGCGGCTGACTGAGCGGCTGAATGGAGATACATCAAAGCTGGAACTCAGCGACTGGCTTGATGAAGTCCGTGATATCGGCGACGTGATGCGCGCCACCAGCGCCTGTGGTCTGGGCATGGCTGCTCCTCACGTCACGGACAGCTTGCTCCGGTACTTTCCCGAACAAGTCGAGGCTCACACCAAACGCTAACAAGATAACCGTACATCTATGGCCGCCAGGAAATCATCGAAAAACAAGCCCGAGGCGGCATCAAATGACGATGCGGTGCCCGTGAGCCCCGACGTTGCCAGTGGCAAGCCTCTGCTGCTGAATCTGGGACGCGCTGCTTTGTTCCTCGCCGCATTGGTGGCGTTTTATCTCATGGTGACGGCGCTCGCTCAGGGGCATGTGGCCGGGTGTGAGGAAGGCAAGAGCTGCAATGCTGTTCTTGCCAGCAAATGGGCCAAGCTTTTTGGCGTCCCGATTGGCGCATTCGGCGCGGCCAGTTATCTGGCATTGTTAGGTCTGTCATTCGTCAGGGGGTTGGGTGCAGCGCGGACTTTTCTCGTGGTAACGATCATTGGTGGCGCACTCTGGTTCACGGCGGTGCAGGCGTTTATTCTGAAAACTTTCTGCCCGTGGTGCTGCGGCACGCATGCGCTGGCAGTGCTCGGGGCATTGCTTGTGGTTGGGGGAATGCCACGTGTTGCCAAAGGAGCGCTCGGAGCTGGCACCGCGGTGCTTTCTTCCGCTTGTGCGTTGGGTGCGGTAGCGATGACAGCTGCCGTACAGTTCAACTCAGCCGATCCACAGCCTGTGGCCGTGGCAACTGCCACAGAAGTGGCCCCAGTTCAGTTCAATTCCGCTCCACAATCAGAGCCAGATGAGCCGACAGGTGAGGTAGAGAAGGCAAAAAGATCGTCGCTGACTCTGCACGATCGTTTCGAACTGAGCACCGTGGAGCTGCCTTCGCTTGGCGACGCGGAGACTGCCGATCACCTGGCTGTCGGCATATTCGATTTCAGCTGCATCCATTGTCGGCACTTGATGAAGCTCTTGAAGCCGATGGTAGGCGAATACGGTGACCAGCTGGCGATCTTGAAAATGCCAGGCTTCTTCAACCAGAACGGCAGAGAGATCCACAAGCTGATGTTGCCCGTTTTTCGCGAGGCCCCTGAGGTCTACGACGAGCTTGGAGATGATCTTTACAACGAGAAAGTCAAAGCGGAAGCCGCAGTGGTACGTCAGGAGTTGGAGAACCGCCTGGGAGTGGATCGCCTCAATCAGATTCTCGCCGCCTATGGCGGATGGGCGGAAGAACGCGTGGTAGAAACTAAGGCTGTCATGGAAACCAATCGCGGGATCACCAAAAACGGAAAGCTGCCGCAGCTCATGGTCGGCAAGTCGATCGAAAATGGCAACCAGACCAATCCCGGGCACTACTACAAATTGTTCAGCGATCAGTTCGGGCTGAAGCGTGCCGCAGCTCCAGAACTCGCATGTGAGCCAGCCAACTTCGACCTCGGGAGGGCGGTGGCCTATTCAGCGCATACGCTGAAACTCACACTTTTCAATCCAGGCAAAATTCCGGTAGCCATCGATGCAATCAAGCGACCAAAGGGAATCATCGTCGAGAACCTCCCGAAGTCGCTCGCGCCCGGCGAGCGGCAAGAGGTGACATTCAAGCTGACCGTGCCCGCACAGAAGACAGGTAGAATTTCCACCTACTTCGAAATTCACAGCGATGCCGTTGAGCCAGTCTTTCGCATCCCATTTACAGCGGAAGTCCTGAATATCAAATTCGATCCAGCTTCACTGAACTTCGGCAACATGGAAGCCGGGGGAGATGCGAAAATCCTGGTATCGACGCTCACCCTTGACGCCCCCGCAAAGATTTCGGGAACATCCTGCCCGGTACCATACTTCATGCCCGAGGCCACCGAAGTGATCGAAGAGAACAAATCCTACCGCATCCATGTGTCCGCCAAGTTCGAGGACGGAACCACGGGGATCCGCAATTCCTACGCCGTGCTCTTTCTTGATCCGGTCGATCCTTCGCTCGCATGGCCGAAACAGATTAGAGTTCCGCTAAAGGCCCGGGTGATGCCAAAGAAGGCTCCGTGATGTTGTCATTTATCCATTGAATGTTCTATCTGATTGCATTTGCCTTGCACTCATGACTGAACCTTCCTCAACGCTCCCCACTCGTATACTTGGCAAAACTGGCATCGCCGTCAGTGAGGTGGGTTTTGGTGCCTGGGCACTTGGTGCCGACTGGGGGACGGTGACTGAGGACGACGCACTTGCTGCTCTTCGGGCTGGCGTGGATGCCGGGATGAATCTGATCGACACCGCCGATATTTACGGCGGTGGCCGCTCGGAAAGAATCATCGGCAAGTTCCTCAATGAGTTGCCTGACAGTGCCAGCAGCGGCATCCACGTCATCACCAAGATGGGGCGCGGTGAAGGGTGGGACAGCTCGGCGGATGCTGTCGCCCGTGCAGCGGAAGGTTCGTTGGAGCGGCTTGGGGTCGACAGCCTCGATCTTGTGCAATTGCACTGCGTTCCCTTTGAGGTGCTCAGTGAGGGCACCGTTTTTGCCAGTCTGGAGCAGGCCCGTGACCAAGGTTTGATCCGCCACTACGGCGTCAGCGTTGAGACCATCGAGGAAGCCCTGTTCTGCATTCGCGAAACTGGAGCGGCTTCGCTTCAGGTGATTTTCAACATATTCAGGCAGCGGGTCATCGATGAGTTACTGCCAGTTGCGGCCGAACAGGGAGTCGGAATCGTGGCACGCGTTCCGCTCGCAAGCGGCGTCCTGTCCGGCAAATACACCTCGGGCCATCGCTTTACTGATGACGATCATCGCCACTACAATGCAAATGGTGAGATCTTCAATGTAGGTGAGACCTTTGCTGGCGTATCGTTCGATACCGCAGTGAACCATGCGAGCGCGATCGATGCCCTTCTTGCCAATGAGTGTCCGGGAGCGACTCCGGCACAGAAAGCACTCCGGTGGATTCTCGACTACGATGCCGTCAGTACCGTCATTCCTGGTGCCAAATCCAGTCAGCAGGCGAGAGACAATGCCTCAGCCAGTCGATTGCCGCGGATTTCTGATGACGCACACGCGGGACTTGCGGATTTTTACCAGCGCGAAATCGCGGCCACCGTCAGGGGAGTCTACTAGCGGAAAAAGAGGCAGAACCACCTGCTGCCTACTGATGTAGATCCCTCCATGCACCCACCCTGGCTTTCTGTGCCACCCCTTCCAGGCCTCTCAGATGCGTGCGGTAGACATTTTCTTCAACGCCATTCGGGAGCTTTCTGCCGACGGTTTCGATGGCTGCGTAGCCGCGGTTTGACAGGAGTTCCGAGAGGAAGCGGCGTTCACCTTCATTTGTTGTCACCTGAATCATTCCGTAGAAGCGATGGCTTTGCAGGAGCTTGTCCCACTGGGTGAAAACGGTGAACGGGCGCGTGCGCAAAATCTTCAACGCAAACTCGCGGGCCTCGATACCGGTTTCCAGCAATTGTTGCTCCGTGATATAGTTGAAGTACTTGGTCTGGCTCCGAATTCGGTCGGGGCTGCTGTTGGTCGTTTCCGGGGCATCGACAAAATAGAGCCGGAACACATACTCGTTGTCGCGGTGGCGAACGCGAAAGGTGTTGCCATCATTGGCCCGGCTTTCAACAAGTTCGCATCCCAGGAGGACTTCGTAGTTCGGGTTCTTGATCTCCTCACGGGCAGCAGGGACAAACTGCCGGTCGCGGGGAGTCGCGGGCGCAGTGGATTCGAAAGGAACGGTTGCCGTAACCTCGTTTTTTAGAACTTGTGCCTCCTGGTTTTTACCGATTTTGTATAGCCACGCAACTACCGTTAGAACGCCGAGAATGGCGATCGTAACGATAGCGCTGAAGCTATGTGGCTTTTGATCCATGGGCGGGTAGTATCGTTCCAAATGCAGTTGTAATCAACGGCAATTCAAAGTAGAGACGGACTCATGATGGAAGAAACCGATTGGGAACAATGTTACATCGACGGGGATACGCCATGGGATCAGGGCTCGCCCAGCCCGGTGCTGGTACACTATCTTGATGCGCAGATGTTGACCGGAAATGTCATAGCGCCGGGTTGCGGCAGTGGTCACGATGTAGCGGAAATTGCGCGCCGGTCGGACACGGTCAGCGTTCTGGGAATGGACATTTCCTCCACCGCGGTCAGTCTTGCAAACTCCCGCCTCGCCGCATTTGAAAATGCCACCTGCGAGCACGGCGATCTCTTTGATCCCGGTAGCCACCACGCTGGCCAATACGACTGGGTATGGGAGCATACGTGTTTTTGCGCCATCGACCCTACCCGCCGGAGCAACTATGTGGATGCTGTCCACCGCTTGCTGAAGCCTGATGGCAAGTTGCTGGCAGTGTTCTATTTAGAGCCAAAGCAGCGGGAGGACGGCGTGGCCGGTCCGCCATTTGGTTGTTCGATCGATGAGCTGGATGCCCTGTTCGAAGGAAGGTTTATGATCGAAGAGTCACGGGTGCCGGAGGTGGCGTATCCCGGCAGGGAAGGGCGGGAACTCTTGCGTGTGTTGCGCAGGAGATAGAGGTAGTCTTTCCCGGTCATGGACGAGCACCTTCCCAACACCCTCCAGATAGTCGGCATGGAGTGGAAGCAGCGCTCCAGAGAACTGGCGGAGTGGGCGATGGTAAGGCTAGTGAATCGGAAAGACGTCTGGGGGCAATACACGGGGCTGTCCCAGCGGAGACGCGGACAGAAGGCTCTAACATTGCCACAGAAAAGCATGCGCGGCCAGGACATGGTGACGATCGAGAAGCTGGCCAGGCATTTCGGCAGTCTGCGGCGTGACCATTTGATCGGACTGCACGCGGCCAGTCCTGACGAGCAGTGCCTCTGGCTGGCGGTAGATATCGATTTCCACGATGCCGACACAGAGGCGGCCGCAGATGCGGAGCGGCGGAATTTTGCTGCGGCAGCGGGTTGGTGGGAGGTGCTGCAGGCGAGGGGATACGATCCACTGCTGTTCGATTCCAATGGAGTGGGCGGTTACCACCTTTGGGTATTGTTAGAGCAGCCTGCTCCCATGGCTCACGTCCACGCATTTGCTCAGGACTTGATCAGCGACTGGCAGGCCCGAAACCTGGACGCGAAGCCGGAGACGTTTCCGAAGTCTGCCAGGCTGGGTGGGGATAAAATGGGGGCATGGCTGCGTTTGCCCGGCGTTCATCATTCGCGCGACCACATCACTCGCGTCTGGAGCGGCGACGCCTGGCTGGATGAGCCGTGGGAGGAGGGGAATGCCGCGATCGATGCCATCCTTCGGACAACTCCCGGTCCGCCACCCCCTGTGCCAGAAGAGGGCGCCTCCACGACCGTCCGCCGCAGGAAATCCAAGACTGCCAGACGACGGGAAAAGCCTGCAGTCTGCGTCGACCTCGACGGCGTGCTGGCGCACTACGATGGGTGGCAGGGAGTATTCCATTTTGGTGATCCAGTGGAGGGAGCGGCTGACTTTGTGCAGCGGCTGAGTGAACGGGCTGAGATTATCATCTTCACCGCCCGCCTTCAGGATTCAGGGGATGGTGGTACCGACCTCGATGCTGTCGAGGCCGCCGTAAGAGCCTGGCTGGATCAGAATCACTTCGTCTACCACTCGATCTACCGTGGCACCGGCAAGCCGCTGGCACGCGCCTACATCGATGATCGCGCGGTCAGTTGCCGTCCTCAAACGGTGGGCCCCCTGGCCGCATTCACCGATGCCGAATCGCAGGTGCGTGAATTGCTCAAGGCGAAATGAATCCCTGATTCCGCCACTCAATCGCCTGCCTCCATCCACGTAAGTAGTGAGGCAGAGTGACCAAATGAGAAAACCCACAGCCCATTGCTCACAAACGATCGAGCGGACTGCGGATGCCCGAGTGCCCCACTCCCTTCGCCACGTGCGTGTAGATCTCCGTTGTGTGCATGTCCTCATGCCCCAGCAATTCCTGGATGGTGCGCAGATCCACCCCGTGCTCCAGCAGGTGAGTGGCAAAAGCATGCCGCAGAGCGTGCGACGTCACCCGTTTCGCAATTCCCGCCATCCTTGCCGCTTCCGAAATTGCATTCCCATAAGATCCCGTGTGCAAGTGATGACGGCGCACCAGTCCGCTGACCGGATCGGTCGACTCATTCACCGCCGGAAACAGCCAGAACCACTCCCAGCGCGTGCCAGCCTTCGGCATCTTGCGTTCGAGCCCGCCATTGCCCGGCAGTGCCACACCAGGACGGCCGGCAGCTCGGTCACTGTCATACAGAATCCTCGCCCTTGTTACCTGTCGCGACAGATCATCCACCAGCCCTTCCGGCAGCACCGTCACGCGATCCCGGTCTCCTTTTCCAGCACGCACCGTAATCGTGCGCCGGGCCAGATCCA
>JAGROY010000148.1 GCA_020439995.1 Verrucomicrobiia bacterium | reverse complement strand
GGAAAGTGTTACGCCGGTGAGATCGAGCGTCACTGTGTCGCTGATATTGCGGATCTCGACAAACTCAGAGCCACTGTCGCCTTTCGGATTGTACATCAGCTCCGAAATCACGAGGTAGCGCTGGTGATCGCTTGGATTTCCCTCATAAGTAGTGCTTCCAATCGTGGCGCCACCATCATCGACGAGTGTGATGGTCTCTGGAAAGCTGGACAGGTGCCCTTTGTAGTTGCCTTCGACAAACAGTTGCTCTCCGCCTTTCGGACTCACGGTGCGGGCTCGGAAAGCGTTTACATTCGGGGACACATACAGTGTCCAACCGCTTGGAATGACCGTGCCGGGCTCAAACGTAAACTCGACGCCGCCTTGTAGTTTCCAGTCCGATACATCCACCGCAATCTCGTTGTTATTGATCAGTTCAATGTATTCCTCGTCCTGATTGCCCGATGCGGGCTCGAACTCGATTTTTCCGAAATCGATCTTCGGTTGCGCTGCAGCGGCACCGGCAAATCCACCGTGAAGTTCTGGCAAAATCAAGAAGTCACTGCCACCACCAGGATTTGATCCGCTTGGACTGTTGAGCCCATGAACAGCGAGAACATTATTTCCTACCTGGAGAGCAGAAACGAACTCACTTACATCGAACGCTTCAAATTCAACTGCCTGGGAATCCGAGTGACTTGAGGTAGCCGCCGAATCCCATGCTGGAACATCGGGAGCATTCGCCGCAGCGATCTTGACACCGTTCAGATAAGCAACAAAGCCGTCATCATATTTCATCCTCAACTCAAGCTTTGTGACATTGCTAAGATCGGCCAAGGTGAACGGCATGCGCATGTATACGCTGTCGCTGGTAAGATTCGGCCGGTCCAGTTCGATTCCAATAAACTCCTCGTAGCCGGTACCGCCTTCGTACCCCACACCGTTGGCGCCCGATGTCCAACCCACCGGTGAAAAATCGATAGCTGTCCAAGTATTACCAAGACTGCCATCGGCAGGAACAAGAATTGATTTTGTCTCTTCCGCCGAAACCAGAGGTTCGAATGCTACGGAAACGAATCCTGCCTGGGCTTCGGGAATCCTTGCACCTCGAGTTCCCGTGTTTCGATCGTACACATACTCTCGCCGCTGCTCGGCATACTCATCCTTGATCCGCTGGATCGCTCCCCGCATGGTATGCTTCTCATCGGCTGTTGCGAGAGAATTGCCGATCAGACGGCGATACGGAGGGTTCGTCCAGGTGCCCCATTTCTCCCAGTCGAGATCGGCATCGGATGGCTCGATGTCATTGGGGTCAATCTGCGCCAGGATTTCGTCCAGGCGCCGTTCGAGCCAACGATCCTGCACGGGGGTTCCTGGAGGTTGAATAAACCGGTCCGAAACGGAACGAATTCTGCGCAGAACCATGTCCCGCACACCTGGCGTTGCGAGAGCCGCATTTACAAACCCATTGTTGGTTCCCAGAATGATTGGACGGTCCGCGAAAAGTTTGTCGTCGAAATAGTTGTCAGTACCATTCCACTGTCGCCCCCATGACAGATCCAGATCCCAGGGCAGCATTGTCCACTCGTTGGTCTGGTCAGTGTCCCGATACAAGTAGTAGTTCTTGTGACAGCAGTCGGTGTTGGATGGCAGCAAGTTCGTCGCCAGGTAGTTCACTGTCTTTGGAATATCAATGTTATCCATGATGTAGGCCCGCTTTTCATTCGCGTCGCGCTGACTGATTCCTGCATAAAGATCAATGATGTCATCTCTACCGTCCGCCTTCCGCGTTTTCTTCTCGTTCGCAGTGGCGCGGGCCTCAGATGTATTGTTGAAGGAGTTGTACATCTTGTAGAGCGCGCCATCAGGATTCAATCCTGCGCGATCGAGGTAGGTATCATCGGGATCTTCAATGATGTCCTGAATACTGTAGAACTCGCCATTCTGCTGAACCCGCACAGTGAATGCGAAATGCGCAGCAACGCCCGCTTCGCGGAGTACCTCGTAGGCGAGAGGATGACGCATGTTCGCTTTGTCCGCCCAGTTGGTCAGCAAGTTGATATCACGCACCCGCTTTTCGCCTTCCTTCCAACGAAAGCGCTGCGTTTCAGGGAAGTCGACGTTGAAGCTCTTTTTGACAAAGTTGCCCCCGCGGGTCGACTGACCGTGCAAATCGGACTCAACGTTATCATAGAACTGCCCCAGATAATACATCGAGGCGTTGTCTCTGGAGGCGGATTGCGCCCGGGAGGGAGTCTCAATAAACCAGTGGAGGACAGTTAGGTTGGTATGAATAGAAGGATCCTTAGGCACCGTACCCAGCCACTCATGAGAATTCACAGTGTCTCGAAATGCCGGGCTCTTGCTCTCATTTCCTTTTCCGTCAGTAGCCACTACTTTCCATCGAATCATCATGCCTGCCTGAATCGCCGAAGCCGGGATCACCGCCGTGTACAAGCCATCAGCAGCGGTGGCATCACCGCCCGTGCCATCATCGACCATCGGAATCGTGACCTCGTCCTCATACATGAATCGATACACCAGCTGAACACCTGCGATACCTGCTCCGTCAATCTCAAGCACCCTGGCAGTGATTGGCAGATCCACACCCGCATCTGGCTGCTCAGGATTCTCGGTCAAGTCGGACACCAGGGGTCCCGGAGCAATTCCAGAGCTGTTAGGTGCACCAGGAGTGGTGCTTAAAAGATAACCCGGCACCAGCTCCTGGCTCAAGTCGCGCAGCTCAGCGACAAGTTCCGGAAGCACCAGCAAGTCTGAGCCTCCCGCGCTGGTGTTCATAATCTGAATGGCGAGCACATTGTCCCCGGTCACCAGTTTCCCGGCAAAATCGACCGGGAAGTCTTCGAAGACTTCCGCCTTGGCATCTGGATTTGAGCTGGTCGCCTCGGAATTCCACGTCAGATCGGCTGGATCGTTGGCAGCGGCTACCGGCTCTCCATTGAGAAATGCGACGAAGCCGTCCTCATACTTCAGCTTCAGAGTCATGGTAACGACTGCCGCAGGGTTCGCTACTTGAAAAGGAACACGGACGTAGGCGGACGCATTGACACCGCGAATCGCTTCCTCCAAATCACCGCCTTCCCCCACCAGGCCATCGTAGCCAAAGCCGATGCCCGTTTTTCCTGCCTGCCAACTGGAATCATCGTAGTCCCTTGCCAGCCAGTCAGTGCCTTCCGCAGTCGGTACAGTCCATCGAGCGTCTGCACCCGAAGCGATCAGAGTGGTCTCCTGAAGGTTGGCCGGGAGTGCCAGCCCAAACGATTCGTCTTCGAATTGCTCTGGATAGTTCGGGCTGTAAGAATGAACGATGGTCGTGCCATCTGGAGCAACTAGAGCGAGGAAGTCTCCCGCAGCGTTCAGCCTAAAGTTGGTGTGCAGCTCTCCCTCATCTTCCGTGCGGTCATTACCAGACGCGAAGACGATCAGGTAGGCGCCGCCTTCCAGAGTACGGGTGGGAAATCTCCAGAGGTTGAGCTTTGCCGGATTATCCGTCAGATAGTAGCCAGCCAAGTCAATCGCAGCGTCCCCATTGTTGTGAATTTCAATCCAGTCGCTCGACTTTCCGTCCTCGTCGAGCAGGCCTTCGCTACTGGAACTCGCGAGAAATTCGGAAATCACGAGTTCCGCACGGGCAGGAAATGCCAGACACAGGGTCGCCGCAAAGGCGCACAGGAATGGGGGTAGGTTCAGCTTCATGGACAGGGGTTTTGTGCTATTACTGTTTCAAAGTAAAGATTGCATATGGCATTGTCTAGCTTCGGGGGGAAGTTTTCCCGGCTTTCGGTGCCCGGATTCATGCCTGCATCATCGAAACGCCGCCTCTGCACCGCTCGGGCTAATCTTCCACACCGGACACCGACGCCCTGGCGCGCAAATAGCGACTCGGACTTTCTCCAAGAACTGCGCCGTCGCGGAAACGCCTGCTGCGGCTGCCGTCCCCCATTTCGATATTTCCCGCCTCAACTGGCCCATCAGCCCGGCTACTCGAAGTCCAATCGATTAGATTTTGAGAAACCTGTGCCGAGTATGTGACCCCCGAAGCATCTGCGCGAGCACGGAATCGAATCGCCGCGTGCGAGGCCCCACCCTGGCCATCGACGACTTCAAGCTCTGGGCGAATCAATCCGGTGTCCCCGTGGCTGACTAACGGATCCGTTCCGAAGGCAAATTCCAGTGCATTAGAGGCGCCGTCATTGTCTGGATCCTGATCAGGCCCGCTCATACCAGTCACGGGAGGCTCCGCACCAGCGAAATAGAACTGCTGCCATTGGCTGTATGTGAGAGAGAACGCAGCACCCGGGGACCCGTGAATGTCCAGGCTTCGTGTCCAATTGTCAGCGGTAGCGGGGTTCTGGCCTGAGAACGGATCCGTCAACACTAGCGCATACCCTTCTCCATCGGCGGCAGACGGCCAGCCGTTGCCATCTTCGTAGCGGAACTCAGCGATCACGCCACCATCGGATCTTTCCAATCGGATCAGCTCTCCTCCGTTGTTCAATTGCCCGCTGAAGGTGCCTGCGATCTTTATAGAATCGGCGAGTTCCGCGCCATAGCGGGCTCTGAAAGCTGCATCGTTCGCAACCACCACGGTACGCTCTCCGGGAGCCAGCAGCAGCTGAGGAAACTGAAACTCAATACCGTCTACGAAGGCAACCCCCTCCATCTGCACCGCCCCGTCAGCAACATTCAGCAGTTCGATGAACTCAAAATCCGAGCGGCCCCATTCGGAATCCAATTCCGCCCCCCCTTGCGCAGGCAACGGACGATAGTGGAGCTGGCTGATCGCAAGCGTCGAAGGAGAAGGAATACGGCCTACCACTAATCGGGACGCATCCCGCGCTGACCATGTTCTTCCATCGTCCGCCAGCACGCGTGCAGTTACGGTGGTATCGCTATTGATCGGAACAGGGCCGCTGTAGAGAACGGCTGAGCCGCTCGGGTGCGCAGGATTGATTTCAGTGACAGCCGTCAACTTTGGCTCAAGCAATGCGTCACTGCTGAGTACGCCGGCATTCAAGAAATGCACCGCCAGAACGTTATCACCCGCGACCAGCAGGTCCTTCTGACTGGTAATATCAAACGGTTCGAATTGGATCGCCCTGCTGTCGTCGTTGGTTCGGTTCGCGAACGAATTCCACAGCAACGGATCAGGCTCGTTCACGCCTGCAACTTTGGTGCCATTCAGGTAAGCGACAAATCCATCATCGTAACGCATGTGCAAAATGAGCTGGGTAATTCCATCGATTTCGAAGTCCTGGTTGATCTCAAACTCGAACCGCAAATAAGCCGATGGGCTTCGGTCTGCCATTTCCGCTTCGACATCGGTCTCGATATAACTCTCGTAGCCACTCCCCTGATCGTAGCCTACCCCTGCCCTGCCACTGATCCACTCATCAATGTTCGCGGGAAGTGCGATTTGACGCCATTCAAAGTCCTCGTCGGCACCGCCGTTTTCTGCAGTGGGTACCAACACAGAAACGGGGGCTCCTTCGTCAATGAAATCGAATGATTCCACCACCGCCGGCACATGAGGATCCGACCCATCCAGCGTGTAATAGATCGCTCCCCCTCCCTCAGAACTCAGCGTCAGCTGGTCGCCGACATTCACCTCGCCTCTGTGGCTGAAGCCCGGTGCAGCAACTTCTGGAAACATGCCGATCGCCTTGAACTGATCCTTCACAATCTCCAGTCTCTGCGGAATGAACTCCTGCTGCAACCAGTCGACTTCCGACTGCCAGTGGCCGTCGCGCGTCAGCTGTAAGCCCCCCTCATTTCCCCATCGGGCGGATTCCGCCAGCACTGCTTGTTCGATCTCGCTGGCCATGGATCCCAGCCGGCTCTGCGCTGAGTCAACGGACAAAACACCTCCGTTGAAAAAATGTTTCTGCAGGCGATCGGCAAATCGCAGCCTGAATTCGGCGTTCTGGCGAAGCGCAGCATAGATTGCAGCGGGACTGCCAAAATCGCCCACCTTCGTGAGATCAAAATTCAACTGCCGCTGCGCCGCAAAAACCCAGCTAAACCCGAGATTCCGCAGCAAATGCAGACCCATGCTCATTTCGGCATCCCAAACCCAGAAGCGGAAAGGCTCATCGATCCCTCCCGTTGTATTTCGCGACTGCCGCCCGGCATACCAGTTCTTGCTGCTGAAGACACTGACGGCATCAACTTCATCGGGGAGATAAATCGGACCGCACCAGTCGTAGTCACCAGCCCAGATCCTTACGATCATATGGTCACTCAGCGCGTCGACATCGATGTATCGCTGGATGGCATTGTAAGCCTCCGTCGTCACCAACCCCTCCGCTGCCAGTCGCTGCACTTCGTCCCAGGCAGTGCTCTCTCCATCCACCAACGTGTAGTCCTCGTCGACGAACGTCGGGTGGTGCACCACATCGTAGTCGCCTTCCTGACCGCCCAAATGGGATTCCATGAATGCTGCGCTGGCCCGCTCATGCAGATCGTAGAATCCCCAGTATTCACCATTGATGAACACGTTAACATACTTGCCGATGGGAGATAGCGCCCCCATTTCATTTTCAGTCTTACGCAGAAACTGATCCCGCATGAACACAGCATGCGGAGGAATATCCTCGTCTCTGGTTCCAAATGAATCCGCCAGAGCCCAGCCATCGTGGCCGAACCCGCGCAATATCAGTTGATCGAAACTATCTACCTTCGACTGCGGAAATAACGGGAAACGAAGCCGCCCAGGCCCGTATTCCGATCTAAAATAGAGGCGGAAGGGCTTCTTGGGATGATCGCGGGCATTGCCACCATGGAT
>JAGROY010000147.1 GCA_020439995.1 Verrucomicrobiia bacterium | reverse complement strand
CCCCCCCCCACCCGCCCACCCCCCCCCCCCCCCCCCCCCCCCCCCCCCCCCCCCTTATCGCAAAGACACCGACCAGCGAACCGCTGGGCCACGAACGAAGGATACTTCGCTCTTTGCCTACCCGCACCTATTAGAATTGCAAAACTCCACTCCACACCGACCAATTGCCCCAACGGATGGTCATTTGTGAACTATTCAATTCAAAAGCTATCGAATGATAGAGTAGAAAGGCGTTTAAAACCCCGCTATGAAAATCAATAACCCTTTGTTGATCTCAAAGATGCCAGCGGCAACGGTGGCGATGGCACCTTGATGGAGGGGGGACGACGACGTCCCAGATTTTGAAAGCGATGGTGACGAGACTTCGTTTACCATCAGTTCCCTCGCTGAGGAGCCTCAACTCTACATTCGCGTGCGGAAAGAATAGTAAGTTTCTCGCCGGATATTAGAATCATTTCTCGATTTACTTACCGAATTACCGAAGAGAGGGGCAGGGCAACCTGCCTCTCTTTTGTGCCCTCGACTCTACCGCAGTAATAGTAGCTGCGGCATTCTGCCCGCAGATGTCATTCCCGTTGCAACGGGCCGGATTCAGAGATTACGAATGGTTCGTTCATCATTCACCGTCGTGCCCGGCCTCGTAGTTCCTGAGCGAATTCCTTGAGGCGCGCGTCGAAGTCACGCTCGAGTAGTTCGCGGTGCTGCTTGGGCGGGTGGCACTGTTTGCACGCGCAGTCGGTGCGCTCGCTCCAGATGGCGGCTGCGGCATCGCGGTAGCGGTCGAGTTTTACCAGGTCTTTCGCCGCGGGGGAGCCCTTCATGCGGGTGAGCCGAAGCTCAAGCCCCTGGAAGTCTGTGATGCGGTCGGCGAGTCGTCCGTTGAGAATCCAACCTGGCGCTAGCAGTTGGTCAAAGTGCTCGCGCGCATCGGCGATGGATTCATCGTAGTGGGCGTCACATTGATCCAGCTGGTTGGCTATCGACTCCGCTAGTTCGAGAATACGGCCGAGGCTGGCGCAGAATCTACCAGCGATATCAAAAAGTTGTTCTGATGCACTGGCCCGGGCGCTGTCCCAGGCGCTGCGTGTGCGTGGTTCGCCGAGCGCCGCCATTACGATGAGAGTGATCAGATCATCGCGGTTGCGACGTGGTGCACGGCCAATGGAGCCGAGTAGGAACAACTGGGACTGTGTTAGTTTTGGCAGGTCCGCATGCACAGCTTTGGGTGTCGTTCTTGTCGCTCCGGGGGCTGGCGCTGGTCTATTTGCTGGCGGGGGCGAGCTGGGGATGGATCCGCCGAATGCATTGGCGAGCGATCCAAAGCCATCGCTGCCGCCGGATCCCTTGGGCTTGCTCTTGGGCGCAGCGGTATAGGCAGGTGCTGGTGCGGCCCGGTTGTTTGAAGATGGTGGTGAAAAGAGAGTTTTCTCCAGTTGTGCGATGCGTTTGCCTTCGACCAAACGATACAGCCGTGCGACGCCGAGGCGGTGCTGGGAGCGCGCGCATTCTTCGTCAGGCCAGAGTCGAAGTGCGACCGTGCCATCGCTGCAATCGTGGAGTCCTGGAAAGCCAATGGTGTGTTTGTCCAGAGGGACAGAATGTGCGAGGTCGCCGATCGACCAGTCGGTGATGCGCTGGCGTTCGACTGGAACTTTCCCAGTGAGCACTGAGAAACGGGCCTCGACATGCGCCGCCAGTCGCTTTTGCAATGCGGTAAGGTCGCGCCCGGAGCCAACGGTCTTTCCACTGTCGTCGATGATCTCGTAGCGCATCATCATATAGGCAGGCATACGCTTGAGATCAAATGCATCGGCGGAGGTGCGGATGCCGTGCTCCAGTTGCATGTATTCAAGTGCGGCATCCACCAGTGGACGATCAGGTATCCTGCGTTGCCAGAGGTCGAGAAAATCGTCCACGACTTCGCGGTGCGATGGCAGAAGGGTGCGCATGTCTTTGTTCAACACGCGGAACAGGAGTGCCGTCTTTTCCTTCAGCCACCCAGCCACCAGCCAGTCGCCAAACCACGCCGGGATGTGAGGAAGATCACCGAGCGGAACCTTCACCGTGATGCCGTCTGCATCACTGGCGGGATTGTGCAGGTAGGTGACTGGATAGCGCGTTTCACCGTCTGGAGCGGTCACTTCGTCGGGGAAGTCCGCGACATCAATGGGTTCGACCTGCGGGACGATACAGTCTTCCAGAGCAAGATCGAGCGTTCCCGCCGGTTGTTGGGAAGCCCATTTTTCGAAAGCCTTTTGCGTGCAAATGTCACGCGGTACGACTTCCTGATAAAAACTGATGACGGCTGCTGGATGCACCATTCCGCCCAGTCGGCGAAGTTTGTGCTCGAGGCGTTCCGCTGCGCGCATCGTCTCACGGTTCTGGGCGAGCACGGGCAGGGGCGAGCGCGTCTCACCATTCACCAGTGCTTCCAGAATAAAAATGTCACGGGCGACCTTGGGATCGATGCGGCCAAAATGAACGCGCCGCTTTTCTACCAGCGGCAGGCCGAATGCCAGCACTGATTCTTCACCATAAACGCCACCCATCTCTGGAAGCCAGTGCGGGTTGGTGTAGCGATAGCGGCAAAGGTGCGGTGCCACTTTTTCGAACATCGCTGGGTCGAACGATGCAACATTGCGGGCGTAGAGTTTGGCTGTCTCAACCATCTCAAATGCCATGACCCAGACGGGAGCAGAGCCGAAAACGCCGGAGCCTGGAAAGAGGAAAAAGGTGCGATTGCCCGCGCCCTTGTATCCCATTTTCTTACCCTGATGCAGGCCGATGTGCGAGGGTATGCCAGTGAGAATGGCCCGATGCAGTGGCGCGGAATAGGTGTCCTTCGGATCGCTGAGAGGCCTCTTTGTTTCCGACATTTCCCACCGCAGTTGCCGCAGGACGTCGTTGAGTTCGCGGTGCAGGCTGATCCATTCCTGGGCGCGGCGGTAGTTGATGAAATGCTTCTGGCAAAAGCGCCTTAGTGAATTGTTAGAGTCCCGCCTGGTCGATTCCATTGCATGCCAGAGGCGCAGCCATCCGGTGAAGTCTGATCGCTTGTCCCGAAACAGGGAGTGGGCCTGATCGGCCTGCTGTTGTTTGTCCTGCGGGCGTTCCTTTGGATCCTGCACGGTGATCGCGCTGGCGACGACCAGAGCCTCCCGCAGACAGTGCTCGTTGCTTGCGGCGACAAGGATACGTCCTACGCGCGGATCCAGCGGCAATCGGGCCAGTTCCCGGCCAACTTCGGTCAGCTCCGTGTTTTTTCCGTGTTTGTGAATTGCGTCGATTTCTTCAAGCGTGCGATAGGCTTCAGAAATCCGCTTCGGCTGCGGGCGGTCGATGAAGGGAAACTTGAGCGGATCTCCGAGTCCCAAGTGCTCCATTTGCAGGACGACGCCTGCCAGATTGGAGCGCAAAATTTCAGGATCAGTGTAGTCCTTGCGCGTCTCGAAGTCCTCTTCGTCATAGAGGCGGACACAAATACCATCGCTTACCCGGCCGCAACGTCCGCGGCGCTGGCGGGCACTCGCTTTGGATACTTCCTCGATTTGAAGTCGCTGGATGCCAGCCACGGGATCGTAGCGGTTCATGCGCGCGATGCCCGAGTCGATCACTGATCGAATGTCGGGAATCGTCAGCGAGGTCTCGGCCACATTGGTGGCAAGAATGATGCGACGCTTCGAGGCAACTGGAGTGAACACTGCCTGTTGTTCATTGCCCGCCTGTCTGGCGAACAATGGCAGCACGATCGTCCCCGGATAACGCCGACCCTGCAGCAGGTCCGCGCAGTCGCGGATTTCGCGTTCGCCGGGAAGAAACACTAACGTGTCACCCAGCGGATCCTGTTGCGCCAGCCATTCAGCCGCCCGCGCCACCTGATCTGCAATCGGCTCGCGGTCTCGGATGGGTGGATGGTAGACATCCTCGACAGGATACATGCGGCCTTCCACCTGAATGATGGGCGCACCACGGAAGAATTCAGCGAACGTCTCTGCATCCAGCGTTGCAGATGAAACGATCACCTTGAGTTCCGGACGCTGAGGCAGCAATCGATAAAGATAGCCGAGGATGAAATCGATGTTGAGCGAGCGCTCGTGGGCTTCGTCGATGATCAGCGTGTCGTATCTGCGCAGGTTCGGATCGCCCTGGGTTTCCGCCAGGAGGATGCCGTCGGTCATAAACTTGACAGCAGTGCATTCACGGTTAGTGCGATCGTCGAAGCGCACCTGATAGCCGACCTCTTGTCCCAGCTCCACCTTGAGTTCATCCGCGACGCGCTTGGCCACAGATGTGGCGGCAATCCGGCGTGGCTGAGTGCAGCCGATCAGCTTGCCCTTCTGGCCGCGGCCCAGCTCGAGCGCGATTTTTGGCAGCTGCGTCGTCTTACCCGAACCCGTATCGCCACAGACTATCACCACCTGATGGTGCTCGACAGCCTCGCGAATCGCCGCCCGCTGCCTGGAAACCGGCAGCTCCTCTGGATATACAATATTCAAACGCCTGCACTCATCCACGCACTCGGGAAAAGTGCAACCTTTGGGCGAAGTGGGATCGGCGTTGGGTCGGGGAGGCTAGAATCTCCGGCCACCGTCAACCCAGTTCTCTGCCTCTTCATTTCATGTGCCGGCAGGTCGATTCTTATCGAGGAACGCGAGAATCCTGCGCCGAATCTCTTCCGCTCGCTTCGTCGGCCTCCCAACGATCTAGCTGCAATAACCATCTGCCTCTTGAGCAAGGACAGGCCGGGTAAGGCGGGGGCAATCTGTCGTGCGCCCGTGTACCGCCGCACCTGGGGAGTCGGGACAACCGCAACGACGAAAGAGAGGGGCAGGCTACCCTGCCCCTCTCTTGCAAATCGAGAATACGATTTAAATCAATAGCCAGCTGGAGATTATTCCTTCCGCACACGGATGTAGAGTTGAGGCTCGCCTTCTGAGAAACTGATGGTGTACGAAGTCTCGTCACCACCGCTTTCAACGCCATCGGCCACCTCTTCCCATGCATCGATTTCCTCTGGAATCGTGGGAGAAGAATCCACTGCATAGGTGGATCCGCTTGCTGAAGTCCAGGTCACTTTGAGTTGCGCTGCCCCATCGACACCGGGAAGGCGCTCGACGTTGGTGATCCGGAAGCCGAGTGATGGAGCCGCACCGAGGAATACTTCACCCACACTGGCACCTTCACCATCGTTCCATAGCATCATGACTTCCTCTTCGGTCAGGGATCTCCTGAAGAAGGCAACATCGTCTACAAGACCATTCCAGGTACGATTGCGTGCATCCGGGTTTTCACCGATCATCATTGGCATGGCATTGTCTGTGAGAGCCAGGCCGGAGTTCTCTCCTTCCAGTTGCCCATCAACCCACAACTGGGCCAGATCGTCCGTGGGATTGCTGGACAGCACCAAGTGATGCCATTGGTCGTCCTCAGGTTCGACCAGTGCACTGTTAGGCACATCGCCATTCCCCCCATTACCGGTGATCGTGGTCTCTGCGCCACGCCTGTGAACGCGCCAGTTGTTGCCCTCGCCCTTTGCAACGAGACATTGCCAATCCTTGTCCCAGACACCCACTTTAAACCAGGCACTGACAGCGAATCCATCTGGATTCGGCTCCCCGGCATCGACATCGTAACCGCTATAGAGGTCTTCGAGATCGGGATTAATTTCGACGTATTCTCCAATGCCGTCGAGCGACAAGGCCGTGCCCAGTTTGCCTTCAACAAAATCTGGAACGTCATCGTCCCCCCCCATCAAGGTGCCATCGCCACCGTTGCCGCTGGCATCTTTGAGATCAACATCCAACGGCCAGTAGCCGGAAACGATTGCAGCAGGATCCGGTGGGGGCGGATCTCCCGCGTCCAGCGGGTTGGTTCCATTTTCCACTTCGCGACCATCTTTGCGACCGTCACCGTCGGAGTCTGCATTGAACGGATCAGTTCCTGTGTCCGTGGCACTGACAAAATTTCCTGTCTTGGTTTCTACGCCGTCCAGCAGGCCGTCTTTGTCACTATCCGATTTCGTTGGGCTGGTACCTGTGTTGGTAACGTCGATGTAGACCCCGGTGTTGGTTTCCACATTGTCGTCCAACCCATCAGAATCCGTGTCCTTTTTATCTGGTGCCGTTCCACCGTTATACTCAGCCAGGTTACTCAGTGTATCACCGTCCTGGTCTTCAGCGGCATCAGCGGCGTTATTTGGATCGAGGAAGTCAAACTTCTCCTCAAAGAAATCGGGAATACCATCCTGATCCGCATCTGGCAGTGATCTGCCCAGTAGCTCCCCTATACTTGCGCCTACACCGTTGTTCCAGATTTTTCCAATTTCTTCATCGGTCAGTGGCCGCTCCCAGAATGCGAAATCGTCAATGAGACCATTCCACGTTCTACCAAGGGCACCTGGATTCTCTCCGATGAGCATGTCCAAATCCTCATCATTCAGGATTACCTCCTTTGCGTTCTCCTCATCCACTAGTCGTTCACCATCCAGCTCTCCGTCCACGTAGATCTGCACACCTACTGCCGGATCGGTGCGTAGCACGACCAAGTGCAATTCTCCGTCATTCACATTTACGGTTCCCGCCGGAGTATCTCCATCTGTGTGTCCGCCTACCCCAGAAACGACAGATGTCGTACCATTTCTGGCAAGACGCCAGTTTGTGTTTTCACCTTTACCTGCGAGGCACTGCCAGCTTTTATCGAATCCATCGACACGAAACCAAGCCGAGAGCGTAAATCCGATCGTGTCCCCGTCTTCATTGACTCCATCGAAGTATGGTTCATCCTCTGGGTTGACCCGAACAAATTCACCAATTCCGTCGAGCTTTATGCCGGTTCCGAACTTTCCTGCTTCATACGTAGGCTCGTCGTCTGCGCCGCCTTCCAAAGCTCCGTGACTCGTATTAAATGGTGCGGGAGACGAATCTTCCAAAGTGGCATCGAAAGTCCAATAGCCCACAAGCCCTTCTTTATGAGTTGACTCATAGGCAAAAAATTCAAGCTCCCCGATCTGATGCAGGCTTCCGGGCGTTTCAAATGCAATATACCGGAAGTAAGTGAATGGCTCGCTGGGCAGATCCAGGGTAAACTTGATTACTTCCAGACGGTCTACCCATGGCACTTCTTCATCTTCTCCACGGCTGTAAATCGTGGACCAGTTTTCACCATCATTGGATCCCTGAATCTCCCAAATAGTGGGATCACGGTCAGGCGTGTCATTTGCCGAAGAAACCGTAAAGCTGCCAAGTTGTGTAGGCACGGCAAGTTGAAAACCAACCCAAACGGGCGCTGCGAACTCTGGGTTCTCATCGTAAACGGGATCATCACAGCACCACTTATCGGCACCGCCTCCCAGCTTGTTGTCGAAAACGTTGAAGGCACTCTCGGCTCCTTCGAATTCGGGCTCGTGGCTTGAGAAGAATGAAACAACGTTCCAGTTGTAGTCGGCCGGGTTATCACCAGCTTCGATAACGTCTTCTCCATCATCTTCTGGATCAACGAGATCTCCACCGATGAGGGAATCGGCACCGACGCCGAGGCTCTCTATGGTTACTTCAGCGCGTAGATTCGGCACCCAAAGGAGCACAGCAATCGAGGATAGAGCAACACTGCGGTCGCACCACCTTAAAGGGTTTTTGATTTTCATAGCGGGGTTTGCGGGGTTTTAAACGTCTGTCTACTCTATCATTCTATAGGTCTTGAATTGAATAGTTCATAACTGACCAACCTATGGGGCGATTGATCGGTGTGAAGACTAGAGATTTCCGATTCTGAGTTCAATCCAAATCTGTAAAGTATCTTGCGAAAGTGTGCGGACATTTTGCAATCGCATCGCTACGCGCGCGCAAACAAAGCACCCGCCCAATCAGTACTGCGGACTACTCGAACGCTTCGACGCACCCCTCAAGAGTTCGCTCAGGAACTCCGGGGCCGACACGGAGATGACGTAAACGTAAAACCCGCATTACTGATTTCTACCGTCAGAGTCGACGGCACAAAAAAGAGGAGCAGGTTGCCCTGCTCCTCTTGGTCAAATCGAGAAAACAATTGAAGTTACGGGCTGGGCCTATTCTTTCCTAACCCTGATGTAGAGCTGAGTTTCGTCCTCAGGGAAACTGATGTTATACGATGTCTCGTTGCCACCGCTGTCAACGCCATCGGCGATTTCCTCCCAGTCATCTGTCGAAGGAGGAATGGTAGGCGAGGAATCCAATGCGTAAGTCGCACCATCCCCTGAAGTCCAGGTTACTTTTGCTTGAGCTACTCCATCGACTGCAGGGAGCAGTTCGATTTTGGTGATTTCAAATCCGTCACCCGAGCTGGGAGCTGCGCCTACATTTTCTCCACCAATAAGCTCCCAGTCGCTGGTATCGCCATCATTTGCGAATGCGCCTTGAGCAAAATAGAACTCAAAGAAAGCCCCACCTCCCCGCTCCCACGCGATGACTTCAAACTTGTAAGTACCTGCCGCGATTCCTTCCAGCACTGCGCGTGTATTACTGTCGCCCGTGTTCGCAGGATGAGTTACGAACTCTGGATAGTTGGGATCGATCCCCCCTGCCCCGGAAACGGACGAGAAAGGGTGACCAGCGAGCCTGAAAGCAAAGCCATCGTCGCTGTGCACTCCGATCGTGTAATCTCCAGTTTCGGGAATGATGAGATTGGCAGTGCCAATGATTACGAAATCGTCAGCCGTCAGCCCTTCTTCTTCCGCCGGGATGGGTTCATCGCCGCCGAAAAATCCGCCGCCTCCAGGCTCGGTCGACTCAGCCATGTTGATCACTTCGACGGCAGTATCCTGCTGCTCCCCCAGCCAGTAACCACCTTTGGCTGACTCCGCCGCTTCAATCGCATTGTTCAATCCATCGATCGTTCCGCCAGACCAAATCTGCCGAAGTCCCCACATTCCTACCGTGCCTTCAGGTTCGCCCAATCCTTCCAGTGACCAGGGAGGTGCCGGAGAATAAATCGCAGTTCCCGAGCGAGAGGATTCTGTTCCAAGCGTTGAAGTCGCAGTAATCGAGTAGGGGACTCTGCTTTCCGGCGGGAATCCACTAGCTGGATTGTAGACGAAGGTCGTGACCCCATCTACTTTCGACGGATCCCCTAATGTGACGGGTTGGCCGTTCACATTGACGACCACTGAGCTGGCATCAAGGATCTCATCTCCATTGTCGGATATCTCGATGTTCAACCCTGCTGATCCTAAGGTTACCTTTGAAATGGTCACTCCAGAGGGTCGCGCCGGCAGAAGTTCAAAATCGCCATCGTCAGGAGCTGGTGCGGTTCCCATTCCACGGTAGGCGATCAGAGTCACTCCGGCTCCACCACCCGCTTCCCAGTGGACGAATTTCACATCGTGAACTCCGGCAGTCAGGAGAACCTCCATGATGGTATCGGCACGGCCGCGGTTGGGTGCAGTGCCCACTTCAACGTCATCGATCACCAGGCTGAACCCATCGTCACTGTTACAGATGAAGGTTACCGTCGTTTCCTCGACAACCTCAATCTGCCCCGTAGCCCGAAGCGCAAAATTGTCCCGCACGCCAAACCCGCGACCACCGTTCTCCGGGTCCCAGATCGGATAGGGCTTCGACTGCGCGACAAAATACGGAGGAGCCGTGTTGTCGTGGAAATTGATGAAGGGCTCATATGTTGTGTAAACTTCGCGAGCGTCAAGATTGCCATCGATCAAGTCTTCTGCCGTGGTTGGATCGCCGGGAGCATCGCCAGCGGACCAGGCATGTTCCACCAGCCACAAACCGCCGCCAACAAAGTTGGTGGGAATGATGGCGGGATCGAAAGCCGAGGACGGAGTGACGCTGGATTCAACGAAATCGCTCGCCGTGTCGTCGTCGGTATCGCGCAGGTTGGGATTCGTCCCAGTATCCGTAGCGCTCACAAAAGTGCCAGTGTTGGTCTCTACAATGTCAGGCAGACCGTCCTTGTCTGTATCTGTGCTGCGGGGATTCGTTCCCGTGTTGGTTGCGCTGACCCAGATACCGGTATTCGTCTCAATCGGGTCGCCAAGGCCATCGCCATCTGAATCCGGGTTATTGGCCAGGGTTCCGTTGTTGTACTCGTCAAGGTTAGAGATGGTATCGCCATCCTTGTCCAACGCCGCATCATCAACATCAGGATCAAGGTCATTTTCCGTCTCATAGTTGTCAGGGATGCCGTCGCCATCGGAATCATTGGGATCCAGGACTGTGGGCAGTGCACCACCGGTGAAAATGCTCTGAATCTCATCTTCGGTCAGAGGACGATTCCAGATCGCCAGATCATCGACAATCCCGGCCCAAGTGCGTCCCAGAGCATCTGGGTTCTCGCCTACCATCACGGGCTGAGTGTTCGTCCCCGCCGGATTTCCAGACGCGCTGGCATCCAGCACACCATCGATCCAAAGGGATGCCTCACCCAATTCAACGTCACGCACAGCAACCACATGGTGTAATTCGCCGTCGTTCACGTCGGTGACACCGACCAAATCATCGACATCCAGGCCCTTGTAGGCGAAAACGTTTGAACCGCCATTGCGGTGAACGCGCCAGTTGGTGCCTTCTCCTTTGGCGATCAATGCCTGCCAGTCTTTGGTAAACGAATCCACTGAGAACCACGCCGAAACGGTGAATCCATTCTCAGTGAAATTGAAGTCAGCCTCACTATTCTCAATTTGAATAAACTGATCGATTCCGTCCAGATGCGCACCATTTCCGAATTTTCCCGGAGAGAACTCGATGGGGGCAGCCCCCATTTCAATTCCATCGTAGTCATCACCCTTGGTGTTCTCAAGATTTGAATCAAAGGGCCAATAGCCAACAAGCCCCTCCGCCAGCTGGGCATGGGTTAAAGGTGCGGAAGCACACCATATCAACATCGTAATTAAGCCCCACAGAGTGGGGAATCGCAGGTTTTTCATAGGGTTTTATGACGGTTGGGATATTTTTTGCTCAGAAAGGATGAAGACCGTCAGTCATTCACTTTTGGTGGATTATCAAAAAGGACTTTTCAACGGAAGGAAAATATCTCCCGATGCCGCCAATAGTCCCTACAAATTAGTAAATCATTCATGAACCGGAAAACGGCGTGAACTTGCGCAGTGACAGCTTTCCAATGCTGAAGTGCTGACGATTACGACCACTCCGGCCCGCGTTGTGGGCTCGTACCTGCCTATTTTCCGCGGATGGCCTTGCCTGCCTCGAAGAGGGAACGATGGGCAAGCAGTGTTGGATCGTTCGGCTGCAGCTCCAGCGCGATGCGCAAGGTTTCCAGCGCCTGATCGAATTTTCCGAGCTCCGCGTATGCCATTGCGAGGGTATCAAGGTATCCAGCATGCTGGTTGCCTGTGACCTGGCACAGCCTCTGGCCGAGGATGACGGCTTCCTGGCCGTTGCGCAGTGACGCATCTGGATGGGACGCGCGGATTCGTGCGATTCCGTTGGCAGCGGCGAAGGCTTTCGGATTCAGGCCCAGCACCCGCTTGTATTGCTCGATGGCCTCGGAAGCGAGATTGGCGCGATCGAGCACAGTGGCATACTGAAGCGCGAGCTTGTCGTCCTTTGGCTGCGCGTCTACCAGCTTTTTAAAGTAGGGCGCGGCTTCGGCATATTTTTCCCCCTGCGCCAGGGCCAGGGCCAGCATGCGCAACGAGTTCCCATCGTCTGGATTAATACGGAGAGCCTCGCGCAACTGCTTCTCAGCCTCGTCGAGTTGACCGCTACCTGAGGAGAGACGCCCGAGACTCGCACGAATCCGCAAATCATCGGGGTTCAAAGCGGCAGCCTCCTCATAGACCTTGAGCGCAGCATCCGCCTGCTCGTCTTCCTCTAACAAAGCACCAAGGACATACAGGATATCCGCGTGGTGGGAGCGGCGCTCAGACTCCGGTAAATGACTGCCGCCTCCGGTGCTGATGTATCGCCGCAAGTAGTTCAACGCTTCGTCAGGCTGCGAGAAGTCAACGAACTGTGTGGCCAGCCCCAGCGGCGACGCGGTAGCCTGCTCATGACTCCAGAGCCCCGGAAACGGCAGAGCATGGGCTCGCAATGCTTCAGGTGAACCGTTGAGATTTTTCACATCCTGCAACAATGTGTTCACACCGACCGGACCGCGATATACCGCAGCCACATAGCCACGTTGGTCGAGCAAAAAACTGGATGGCACCGGCAGCGGCAGCCAGCGGTCGAGCACAGCGCGCTGGAGCAAGTTCAGGTTCTGCACCGCTTGCTCCTGCGCATCGAAGTGATCGAACGGAAAATTCACCTTTTTGAGCAGGGCAGCGGCTTCCCCCTCCTTCCCCATATCAGGATCAAGCGAATCGGTGTTCAGCGCGATGATACGCAGACCGCTGGCGGTTATCCTGTCCGCCTCGCGACTCCACTCAGACAGTTCCGCGATACACGGTGCACACCAGCTGGCCCAGAGATTGATTAAGACAGGGCCGTTCAGCTCTTTGTCGAGTTCACGCGCGGTACCATTTTCTTTAATCGGAAGTACTGGACACTGTAGCCGGGCAGCGAGAAATGCTCGCGACGTATCCGATTCCTGTGGCAGCTCAGGTTCGGACGCAGCCAGAGGCGCAATCCCAGCTGGTCGCGTCCAGCGCTCTGGGATTCCGGTGCCTTGGCGGACCAGATAGAATTGTCCCGGCTCCACGCCGGTAACGGTTTCCGTAGAACCGCCGGGCCAGTCTACCTCCAGGCGATCAATCGCAGTTGCTTTCCCAAGCCCAAAATGGATCCAGTTGCTCGACATGCTGAGGAAGCCTTCGCTCGTGCGTAATGAGCGGACACGAGGGGCCGCTTCGCCTTTGATAAACAGACGCAGACGCGCGCCGATGGCATCACGATTCGTCGTTTTGCCATTGCCCTCCAATCGCACGGTGACGAATGCCTTGCCCGGCGCGGTTGTGTTCTTCATGAAGCGCACTCGTGGTGCCGTCCTGTTCGTCGTCCAGAAATCGAGATCGCCATCGAAGTCCCAGTCGACCAGTGCCACGCCGCGCCCGTCATCTGGGAAGTTCAGCCCGGTGGCAAAGGAGGCATCGGCAAAGTTTCCACCACCTGTGTTAAGATAGGCGCAGTTCTTCTCGTGCCCGCTGAAAGATCTGTCTTCGTGCAGCAAACGATTGAGCGCTTTCCACCCCTGCTCGTAGCGCAGAACGTTCTCAGGACTGAAGTTGTCCACCGGTGATTGCGACACGACCTGCCGCCAGTAGACACTTCACAAATCGCTGTTGTCTTCAGTGCTGATGAAGCCATTGGCCACGACGATGTCCTCCCAGCCATCGTTGTTGAAATCAACAAAGCGCGAACTCCAGGCCCAGCGTCCCATGGTCACCCCGGCAGCGACACTCATATCCTTAAACCCTCCCTTTGTGTCGGACATGAACAGGCTGTTCCCCCGTGCGTGACGCTGAAAAATCTGGCGCGTGTTCTCATTGAGATCGTCCTTGAACTGGCGTTGGTAGGTGATGCGGTTCCCGGCAGCAGAGAACATATTGCTCACGTACAAGTCCATGAATCCATCGTGATTCACGTCCGCCCATGACACGGACATTCCACTCGACATGTCCTCCACACCCAGCTCGTCCGCGACGTCGGTAAACTTCCCGTTGTCCTGCCTGTAGAGATTATTCCGACCGTAGTCGTTGGCGACGTAGAGATCGATATTCCCGTCATTGTCATAGTCTTCAAACGCGGCGGCAAAAGCGTAGCGGTTGTTGTTGTGCTCTAGACCAGATTCTTCCGTAGCATCATTGAATTCCCAGTTGCCGTCGTTTCTGAGTAACATGTTAGGGCCTCCGTTCTGCGCATCGTGGTAGGGCATCGGCTGCCCCATGGCACCACGTCTCACACTTCCTCCAAAGGGATTGTAACCACAGGCAAACAGGTCAACATCACCATCCGCGTCATAGTCTGCAGCAGCGATGGAGAAGGTCTGCGACCGGGAGCTGATGCCAAAGCTGAGTTGAAATTTTCCCGTTCCATCGTTCTCCATCAACAAGAGCCTGGATTCCTGCCCCACCGCCAGATCGCGGTCGCCATCATTGTCGAAATCAACGAAAAGAGCACTGGCGCAATAATCCAGCCAGCCAGTCCCGCTGGAATCTGTGGCATCCCGTAGGGATCCATCGGGCTGCTGAATGTAGAGCCGGTTCGGCAGCCCTCCCTGCTGACAAATGTAGAGGTCATCGAGCAAGTCACCATTCACATCACCCACCGCCAGACCATGATTCGCGACCACATCCAGACCGATATCCCGCTGAATGCGCAGTCGCCAGTAGTCAGTGCTGTGCAGGAGCTGCTGTCTGTAGGAATCCGTCTTCCCAAGCACCGCCTCAGTGCAATCCTGAAACAGTGAATTGCTTTCTGAACTCCCGCTGTAGCGCGTCTCGGAATGCTTCAGCACATCGATGCTGACGAGCAGAGGATCACTTCCTCCAGCCGTTGATGTATCCCAGGCGCAAACCCAGTTGGCATCCAATTGCACACGCCCACCTCCCTGCTCGGCCGTTGCCTGTGCGATAACCTCAGTGCGGTTGGCATCCACTTTAAAGAGCTTTAACTTCAAGTGAGGGTGAACCGCACCTTCGCCCAAAGCAGCAAGATAACCGCTCAACGCAGCATCGATCCCGGCTATGCCTTTATGAACAAGCGCGCTGCCACTGATCACCGCTCTCGTTACCTTCAGCGAACCATCATCAAAAACCGTCGACTGCTCAGCGGGCCGCAGTTCGCTGGAAACGAACTGATCGCTTGCCAGCCCATCGGGAAACGCTTCCGCAGCCATGTCCTCAAAGTACTTGGCAAGGCGTTGCAACTGGCCGTTCGCAGCGGCACTGAAGGCTTCAGAATCCCATCCGTCCTTGGCGGGATCGATACGCCCGTAAGAATCCGCGAGCAGCGAAAACAGCTCCATATTCTGCAGCCCGGGAGCAGTCACGATATCAGCCTCCACAGCAACCTCGGGCTCCGAAGCACCTTTGGCCTGGGAGACAGATGCGGTGGAAGAAACCGCCTCCTGAGCAGCGGTCGCGGTCGCACTGGGCGCGGCACCTTTGTCACAAGCACTCAGAAGAGCACAGACAGCGGATAGGAGGAGGAAGTTTCGGACGAGCTGCATTTTTCGGGGAAAACAACCGTAATTGATAGAGCCCCGGGCGAACAACCTCAAGCCCCGAATGTCCAAATGACTGCAGCAACGTAGTTCGAGCTTTAGCTCGATCTCAAGAACTTGAAGAATATTGAGCTAGAGCTCAAACTACTTTACTGCCCGAAGGGCGAAAGCTCCAGCGGTTGAGACGGCGGTGGCGTTGCAGGAACGACGGGACGGGCTGGCCGTACGGATGCGTCGGACTTCACGGGAATCGGCAGGTCGCCTTCGATCGTTTTCAACATGCTGAAGACATCGCTGTCGGTCGAAAGGATCAATGTTGTGTCGCTGCTTATAATTTGCTCGTAGCTCTCCATCGTCTTCTGAAAACGATAGAAGTCGACCGCTGCAGGACTTTGATTGTAGGCGTCAGCATAAATCTGCGATGCCTGGGCATCCGCAGCACCCTGGATCTCCTGAATTTTCTTGTAGGCTTCGGACTCGATCCGCTGCAAATCCCGCTCCTTGTTACCTTTAATACGGGCCGCTTCACCGGCTCCCTCCGAGCGGAAGCGCTCAGCAATCTGCTGCCGCTCACTGATCATCCGCTTGTAGATATTCTGGCTCACCGCCTGATTGTAATTGATTCGCTTCAAGCGGATATCCAGCAGCACGATGCCAAAGTCTGCCAGCTTGTCCTTCGCCGCAGCAAAGATCTCCATCTCGAGAGCCGTGCGCCCTCTCTGGATCGGAACCAGACCAGCCGCTCCACCGACGTCGGCCCCCTCCTCTAATTCCTCAATGAGAACCGCCTCACGTTCCTTAGTAGTGCGCACGATTTCGATGAACTCGTGCTTTGCAACGGTGTTGCGGGTTTCGCTACCTAGAATGTCGTCCAGCCTGGACATCGCACTGCGCTCGTCACGCAGCCTCTCATAGAACTGTAGCGCATCTGTGATCTGCCACCTGGCAAAGGTATCGACCACAATGTAAACCTTGTCCTTCGTAGGCATGCTGCTAGGCAGTCCATCCCACTCCAGCACCCTCTTGTCGATCATCGTTGCCTCCTCGACGAATGGCTTCTTAAAATGCAGACCGGCTTCCGTTACCGGCTTCCCGATTGGCTTTCCAAATTGAGTGATAATTGCCTGCTGCGTCTCGTCCGTGGTGTAGAACGCCGAGCCTGAGACGACAATCGCTGCGATGATGATCGCCACAAATCCGAGTAGTCCAATAGTCTTCATTACTTCTTTCCTCCTTCTGACAAGTTGAGCAATGGCAGTATCTGTTTGGCTTCCTCGTCGATGATGATCTTGCTGCCGAGCTGTGGCATCACTTTGGTCATGGTCTCCAGATAGATTCGCCGTTTCGTGACGTCCGGTGCTTTTAAGTATTCCTCAAGAATTGCGTTGAACCGGGCGACATCTCCCTGCGCCTCATTGATGCGCTTAGAGGCGTATCCTTCCGCTGCACGAATCTTCTGGTCGGCCTCGCCTTTCGCTTTAGGCACTTCCTTGTAGTATTCGCCGGTGGCCACGTTGATCTGCTCCTCCCGCTGCTGCTTGGCGTTGTTCACTTCGTCAAATGACGGCTGCACCGGCCGTGGCGGGTTCACGTCCTTCAACTGCACCTGATCGATGCCCAACCCCATTTTGTATTTGAGAACAATGTCGCGCAGCTTCGCCAGCGCTTCAGATTCGATTTCCTGACGCCCGATCGTGATCACCTCGTCCACCGTGCGATCGCCCACCACTTCCCGCATCACCGATTCCGAAACATCACGCAGCGTCTCCTTAGGATTGCGCACGTTGAACAGAAAGTCCTTGGGATCATTGATCCGGTACTGGATGACCCACTCGACCAGCGCCGCGTTCAAGTCACCCGTGACCATCGATTTCTCTTCCGCCTGCTCGGCAGTGTCGGTCGCCTGCGAGGGATCTGTGAGGCCCGCTGTCGCAAAGCCAAATTCCTGTTTCAGCTGCCGCCGCACGGGAACAACCGCGACGCGATCGATATTGAACGGGATCTTGAACCGCAGCCCTGGCTCAGTGGTTTTCAGATACTTGCCAAAGCGGAGCACCACCCCCTCGGCCTCAGCCGGCACGGTGTAGAAACTGGACCATCCTCCGAGCACGAGGGCCGCCAGCACCATCACTCCGACAATTTTCTTGCCATCAAAGTCCGGCATACTCACGCCACGGGAAAAATCTGGGAAATCTTGATTCGCCATAATGCTCGACGGTGCACTCCACCGTTCCCTTTGTCAAAGCGGACCGGTCCTATTCGTAGTCAGCTCGTATCAGGGACTTGTTTCGCTCTGATCACTTGCGGAACGAAACCAGGCTCTCCCTGTAAGCACGCCCAGCGCCTTCCGCGTAGATGTAGTCATCGTCCATACGCTTGACCCGCAGCACATTCCACCACCCCATCAGCGCCCGGCAGGAAAAGATTGCGGCATTGATTGCGCCAAACATGACAATGACAATGTGGCGAAACCTTAATCCGCTATCGATAAGGACAATCACCGTTGTTCCCGCCAGGATCACCACGGCAGCGACGACGAGATACCGCCAACGATAAAACTTCTCACAGCGCTTCTGATGCTCATCACAAAGAGGAAGACGAGCCAATTGCCCGAAACCGTCCATACTCGCCACGAAGTGAAACGATGGCGACCACCGCAGCACGCGATTGACACTGTGAGTCGCGGGCGCGTTGCACTTGAGGCAGCGGGAGGGAAATCGAAACCGGCCACGGGGGAACACGATGAGCGGACCGTTGAACATTCTTCTGTGACTCCATGGCCCGGCCCCAGCAGGTAGTCCTTGTTTCAATTTGTCGAGGAGCCGCTCCTTGCACTGAGGACAGACCGTATGCTCGCCGTAGCTCAGCAACTCATCTGCGGAAAAGTTGCCACGGCATTCGATACACTGATGGTCGCCCATTTTCACCCTGCACAGTAATCTGAAGCGATTTTCCTGCGAATGATTTCGCTACACCTGAGCCACCGCTTCATTGCGGTACTGGAAGCGCAGCCAGTGCCGCAGCCCGGGCAGACACGGGCATCTCTGCGATACGGATCGCGCGGCGAATCGTGACGAGATCACCGCTGTTCCCGTTCCCCGGCATGGACAGCATTCCTTTGGCCCATTCTGTGGCGGCGGCTGGCTCGTCGCGGAAGTAGACGGCTGCGAATCCTGACAGTGCCGTGGTGCGAAGGTGATCGGGCACCCGCCCCGCTGCGAGGGTCTCGATGGCGGAGTCCGGTGCCGTGTTCGCCCAGTTCATGAAAAGCTCCCGGGTCATTTGCTGGCCGTGCACGGGGGGAAGTTGCTCCGCCCAGCGAAGACCATCAGCACCGGGGAAACTGTGTGCAATTTCGACAGCCATGGCACTCATGGTGGCATTGTCAGGGTTCAACTTGAGTAGTTCGACCAGAGACTCGGCTGACTGCGAATGAAAGATCTCATTCCCAAGCATTCCGAAAGCGCCCCGCTGTTCGGACTGACTTTCAAGCTCGGCTATCCATTGCAGCGCAGCATCTGGATCCTTTCCGTATAGCTGGCGAGCAACCGAATTCACAGGCCGAAATTCGGATGGCAGGGTGGCAATCAATTCGGCAGCAAGCAGTGGATCTTTGTCGCCGATGGCGTCCACCGCGCTGGACAAGGCAACTTTGCGATCATTACCGCTGAGGTTCTTGCTGATCCAGTCCATTGCGGATACTGGATCCTGCTGAGCCAGAGAGATGGCAATGTTCTCGGCATAGTCGGTGCGCAGTTCGCGATTTTCCGATTGCTCAAAGATTTCCATCGCCAGAGGCAAGTCGGAAGCGATGATGCCATCGAATACCCAGGCAAAGTTCTGCTCCCGTTCGGATGCGTTGCTGTTTTGGTCAACCCAATCAACTGCGGCCTGCGAATCCTGCTCCGACCATGCGGCAATCATTTTTGGCAGCGAACTCTCCTTGAACGTGCACTCAGGCAAATCGGCTATCAATTGCGCAGCGCGCGCAGGATCGCCCTTAAAACGATTCCAGCCGATGGATTCGAGACTATCAGGATGTTGGGCGATCAATCGCATTCCTGCTTCAAGATCGTGATGGAGGATCGATTCCATAGCAGCCTGTGCCCGATAGTTGGTGCGCCGATAGCCCGGGTGTTCCCGCACGTAGTCCCATGCAACTTCAGGATCGGTGGTAGCCCATGTTTCAAAGAGGGCCAGTTCCGTGGACCAATCGTAGCGATTAATGTCAGCATCAAGATATTCGGCGAGGCCGAGCGGATCGAGCGCGGCCCAGCGAGTTGCAATCATTTGCCGCGAAAGTACATCCTCGGGGCACGATTCAAGCAGCTCGGGCAAAGTGTGCAGGTTCGCCTTTTGCACCAACTTGTAGAGCCGCAGTCGACGCCGAAACGGTGCATTTTCGGCAAGAATTTCGCGCCCCTCATCAAGCAGATCTTCATCTTTGGATTGCACTCCTACGGCATCCGACATGCTGGGAAATGAGGCGGCACGAGAAGGCCCGCTAGATCGCCAGTCGGTCACAAAACCACCCGCAACCGCTCCGATGCAGCAGTATGCGATAAGTGGAAGAACAAAACGAAGGGCATTCATGGGTGTTCGATCCTTTCCAGCAAAACCTGGCGGTCACGTTCTTCGATGGCGGCAGACTCAATGAAATGTCGTGCAGAAGCAGGATCATCCCAGCCCAGCTGATCTACTAACATTCCCATTGTAGTCGAACGCAGCGCCGGATCGGTAATCGTACCGGCCCAGGCGATACCAGCTTCCGGGTCGCGTTCGCGGATCGTTTCACTGAAGGCGGCGATCGCCTTGTCCCTTACCGTGCCCTCAAGCGGAAGTGTCGTCAGCCATTGTGATGCAGCGGCGCTGTCGGACTCGGCGTAGATTCTCGCGATGGCGGCGAATGCGGACTCCCTTTGTTCTGGCTCACTCAGCGTGGCGGCCCAGGCAGCAGCTTCAAGGGGTTGCTGGTTCGTGTCTGCCCAACCACCCACCAATTCGAGAACGATGTCCCGCTGTTTGGAAGCGATTGCCTCCGGATACTTCTGCAGGAGTTCGGCAACTGCGGCGGGATCGGATTTTATGAAGTCACTGGCCACATTTGCGATCAGCGCAGCACGCGAGGACGAACCGCTGGCGGCGTTATTGGCAATGTAATCAAGCAATCGCGAACTTTTCTCTGCTGGATCGAGCCCGGGCATCGCTGCCTCTGCCAACTCAGGCAGCAGTGCCTCTCGAGCGGCCGCAGGGAGTGACTCGATGGCAGCGGCAGCGGCGTCAAAATCCCAGGATGAGATAACACCTCGGAAAGCCCCCAGCCGAATTTCGTCATCAGGATAATTTGCCAAAGCCGCGAACGCCTCGCTATGACCGGATTTCAGATCCCAAAAAGCCGCGCTGGCGAGATCGATACCATTTTCACCCTGAGCAAGAGTCGACACGAGTTCTCCGATCATGGCGGGATCAGTTTTCATCATGGCCGGGACAATGTCGCGGCGAACGTGTTCGGAGATTTGCCGGTAGGAGAGATAGCGACTGGCCCAGTCCGCTGCCTTCAAGGGATCGGACTCCAGTAGTTTTAGAATGATCGGTCGGGGCGAAGTGCGGTAGGTGTTGGTGAGATTTTGAAACAACGGCCCCGCCTCTTCGGGATGATGGTGAGCCCAGCCCGAATTGAGAATGGCAGAGAATGCGCTGTCGCGGGGATTGCCGGCGGTCAATTGATCTGCCCACGCCAGGGCGGCCTCCGAGTCGCTCTCTATCCAGTCGCGCGCGATTCCGGCAAACGCGTCCGGCTGAAATTTTTCAGGCAGTGAGAGCGCCCGCAGCAGGGCACTCTCACGATTTTCAGCAGTCAGCATTTCAAACATCCGATCGAGACCGACAGCCGATGGCACCGCATCCTCCGGTAGACGGACCAGAAACTGCAAATACACTTCCGGCCCATGCCGTGAAAGGCCGAGCAACAGGCCCTCAGCAGCCCATTTTCGCAGAGTGTCCACAGGTAGTGTCAGCCATCCGGCCAGTGCAGCCTCAGGATCCATACCCGCCCATTCTCGAAACAGGAAGTTCTGGATATGCTGATGCTTCGACCGGGCCTCTTCGCTGCCGCAATACGCCAGCGCCCCCTGCGGATCAAGCTCCAGCCAGCGGGTAAGGATGAACTGGATAGCGAGGTTGCGTTGCTCCCAAGGAAGCTCCTCCGCACCACTGATCAACAATGGCATCTCTGACACATCCGCATCTTCCAGCCCCGCAAGCTGAGGAGCAAACGCAAGCATCCCAGGCGCGACAAGCGACGAGCTACGATCAACCGGCGACTCACGGGAAACGGGATGCCGGATTGACTCCACCGTGGCATCCGTCAACCGCTGCGGAGCGCCATAGAAAAAAGCCACAACAAACCCAACGCCCGCCGCCACTGCTCGAGCCATCACCCACTGAATCCGCTTGCGCTCCTCACTGTCCATCTGCGAAGAGCATACTCAACAAAGCTGGTTTTGGGAACGCGTAAATTGCGCCAGCTATCCATCGGTTCCTACTCGTCAACATAGAACCGATGGCTTTCGGCTCAAGGCGCGTCTACATGTCGCCTCTTGAATACTGCTTACCTTTTAATCCACACGGCCTGATACGGATCAAGCAATACCCCTGCTGCGCCGACTTCAAGATGTAGTCCGGACAGCACGTCGCGGACTGGCTCACTTGGATTCATAGTCACCTCCATGAAGTCTTCCAAGGTTGCTGTGGGGAGGAGATGGCTGGCGCTGGTGAAATTGAAGACGCACAGAATGCGGTCGTGACGATCGCAGGACCAACGGACGATTCCAAACAGTTCCGGGCCAAGGTCTAGAACTTGTTGCGGGCCGTCGGGATGAAATGCGGGATGATTGGCCCGGCGACGCAGCATGGCAAGATATGTCTCGAATACGGCTGATTCACGCGCAGTGGCATCGGCAAGGGTGGCGTTGAGTTCGCTGAGTTCCCATTTCTGCCGATTGATGCCGCGCTTGTGATCGTCCGAAACCTCCGGGTTGTTCAGCGCTCCAAACAGGCTGTTGAAGTACACGGCAGGCATCCCTTGCAGCGACAGCGCGAGTGCCTGAGAACAGAGAAATCTTGCATCGCCAAGGTCAGGATCTCCGGGCTCAGAAAGCGCACTGGAGTAGGTAATATTTAACTCGTAGGGCACATCTCCGCGGTCGGGCGTGCTACGCGTGCTCACCTTCCCGCCGCGACTGGTCACTTGCTTGACGAGCCACTGCAGGTCGTCTTCGGTGGCGAGATCCTGCAGCGGACGGACGCCGATGCCATCGTGCGATGCGGTAAAGTTCAGGTACGTGCAATCATCAGGAAGCGCAGGGAATGACTCGGCCCATTTCCGCAGAAGGGAACAATCACCCCGCAATAGACAGAGCAGCAGGAGTGGCGGCAGCGCAAACTGGTAGACCATGTGCGCCTCGTCACCCCGCCCGAAGTAGCTGATGTTTTCCTCGTGCGGCACGTTGGTTTCGGTCAGCAGAATCGCATCTGGCGCTACCACGCTGAGCACATCACGCAGTAATTTGACCACTTCGTGAGTCTCCGGGCGATGCAGGCAGTTCGTCCCGTTCTCTTTCCAGAGAAACGCCACGGCATCAAGCCGCAGAATGCGCGCGCCTTTGGACAGGTAGAAGAACATGACGTCCAGCATTTCGAACAGCACATCCGGATGCTTCCAGTTCAGGTCAACCTGATCGGGACTGAAAGTAGTCCACACATGGGCTTCGCCGCGCGGGGTGTGGGTCTGTGTCAGAAGCGGCAACGAGCGCGGACGCACCACGGCGGTGAGATCTTCATGCGGATCGACTTCAATGAAAAAATTCTTCCAGGGCTGGACGCCAGAAACGAAGTCCTTGAACCACGATGACTGCGCGGAACAATGGTTCAGCACGAAATCGAACATGAGAGCAAAGCTGCTCTCCAGCGCCCTGACATCTTCCCAGGTTCCGTAGTCAGATTCCACCTCACGATATGCCTTCACCGAAAAACCATCGTCCGATGACCAGGGGTAAAAAGGCAGCAAGTGCACAGTCTTCACAGCGCCAGTGAGGTGCTGCTCACAAAATCCCTTTAGAGAGCGCAATGGTGCCTCGCCCTCAGACCTGACCATGTCCGCGTAAGTAATCAGGACGACATCGTTTTCGCTCCACCGGTCCCGCGACCGCACAGGTCGCACACCTACCTCGTAGCGCCCGACCATCATGTAAAAACGCTCGACCAGTGACTCCGCATTCTGCCCGTAGAGCGTGAGCAGACGTTGGCGAATGCGGCGAAGAGTCAGTTCTGGGATCAGTTTCATCGGCAATTCAATGCATTAGTTGGGGGAGTTTTCGAGTTCCATCTGGCCGACGCGATAGAGCAGGAAGAGCAATGCCTCCACCAGGAACGTGTAGCCGTAATGCTTCGCTGCCACTTTAAAATTGTGAGCGACCATTTCCTCGCGATAGACGTCGTCCGCCAGGATCCGGCGCACTTCGCGCACGACTTGCCGGGACACAAACCCGTCCATCACTGCGAATTTGAAACCCTTTGGCTCGATGTCCTCGATGAAGATCGAATAGCGGTTTACCACCACCGGCTTGCGGAAGTAGATAGCCTCAAGCAACGCATTGCCGAACCCCTCATAAGTACTCGGATACGTCACAAGATCGGCGTGCGGGTAGAGATCCCACAACGTATAAATCTTACGCCCGTTCGCATCGAATTGCCTTACCTCACCGACGCGGTCGGACACGAACAGGATATCGATGTGCTCTTCCTCGGCCAACTCGGCCAGCAGGTTCTTGTATTCGAATCCTTCATCACCTGCATCGTGGGAAACCACCAGCTTGCAGCGCGGATTTTTGAGCGCACCCACCATCTTGATCGCATGCTCGATTCCTTTGCGAGGAACCAGACGCGTGGGCTGCAGGATGAAAATGTCGTCTTCCGCAATCCCCAGCTCGGCCCTGACATCAGACGAGAAATCATCTGGCTGGGGAGGTGGTTCTTCAAAATTGAATACATTGGGAATAAGCGTTGAGCTCACCCCCTTGCGCAGCGACAGCGCCTGTTGCGCCGGGCGATTGATCACCGCGTGGATAATGTTAGGTTGCGAGGGCGGAAACGCCATATCCAGGTAATCTCTCGCCGCACTGTTAGAGAATCTGGTGCGCTCCCAGTAGAAATCGTGATGGTGGGCGATCGCCGGCATTCTCGTCTCGCCCAGGAACTCAGTGATCGCGAGCCCCAGAGGCACATGCATCGGGATGGTGATCGCATTCTGAGGAATAAGGATGTCGATATCAAAAGCTACGACAAAGCGGTAAATCTCCGACTTCAGGTAGTCTGCGGAATCCCGGACTCGCTCGGAGACAAACCGCGGCCGACGCGGACGGCCCCAGAGATGCTCGTTGATCCAGCGGTTCTCCGGGTGATCGAAATGGGCTTCCGGCACGCAATGCGCGATAGCTGGATCCCGGTCACTGCGCCCGCTGAACCAGAAGCAGCGATGCCCCATCTTCTCAAAAACCTCCGCCCACTTGGCGGCTTCCAGCGATACGCCGTCGGTACCGGCAAATCGCGTTGATACGAATCCTATGTTTCTTGGCATTGCAGAATGGGGATGTGCAGAAAACAGTTTTTGTTAAGCACATAGCATACCGATTCTGTTCGCAAAGCGTCGAATTGCAGGAATCTGGGCCAAAGCAGGTCGAATCTGGCACTTGCGGCACTGGCCAGCTGGACGATTCGTACCCTGTGGAATCCCCTGAATCCTATTCTATAGAGCCCATCGGACGCATCGAATCGCCCTTTCGCGAGAAATTTGGCACGCCTCGACAGGCAGGGCTGGTGCCCGCAGCTGCCGGAACGATCATCTTGAATGAACCTTACCGCCGTGTCGAAATGTGGCGGGGACTGGCGGACTTTTCCCACATTTGGCTGATCTGGGGCTTTCATCTGGTTCCGAACGATGGCGCAGCGCCACGCACAACCGTGCGGCCACCCCGTCTGGGCGGAAACGATCGACTCGGAGTTTTCGCAACGCGGTCGCCGTTCCGTCCGAATCGAATCGGCCTGTCATGCGTGAGGCTCACCTCTCTCGATGCGCAGAAAGGAACGATTGCCGTCGCTGGCATCGACCTTGTGAATGGCACACCCGTTTTCGATATCAAGCCCTACGTGCCCTATGCTGACGTCAAATTGGATGCCACATCCAGCTTTGCACCGCATGGCGATCCGCGCCTGGGCTCGTTCGCAATCTCTTACTCCAATCAGGCAGCAGCAGCGCTGGCGGGCAGCGAACCCGGGTTCAAAGTGATGCTTGAACAAATGCTCAGAGCCGATCCCAGACCAGCCTATCACACTGGCGACGACCGGCCGTACGGGCTCACTCTGCAGGAATCCAATATTCGCTTTCTCGTCCACACTGACCACATTGAAGTGATCAGCATCGAGCTTGCTGCTGTGTCATGATTCATGCCAGCTCTATCGCCAAAAGCGGATGCTCTCGCTTCCGGGAATCCGGTTGCTTTAGAGTTCACTGGCTCCTATGCTCAGCTGCTTGATTAGCGAAGTTTCGCGCGGCCATTGCCATCGTTCCAAAATCAAAGAGAAACAATAAAAGGTAGAATGATACGGATTATCAAACGCGAAGGTCGAGGGGCAGGAGTCTCGCATCTGTGGTCTGCTATTCTGGCGGTTGCCGTTGGCTTTCTAACAGCACCTTATGGCGAGGCGCAAACGCTCAACAGTCTAGGCGTTGACTCCCTGATCGGCGGCGATGCAACGGACCCAAATGACGACGGAGATGCAAATGCAGGTGCTAATTCGCCGACTTGGGCATGGCAGGCGATCACCGCATCCCCGGGAGAAGATGCGGCTTTTGGCAGCAGTGGCGCATTTCGGGTATTTGACAATGTGGCGTCCGGTCGCACGGCACAGTGGTGTTGCGGCGATGTCACGAATGCTGTGCCGCGCTCTGTCACAGTCGAATTCGCGCAAGCTCTGGCACTGACCCATTTCACCATCACCTCAGGCGACACCGCCTCGTCAGGCGATCCGCAAGACTGGCAAATTTCAGGTTCGAATGACGGCACCAGTTTCACGCCGATCTTCACCCGGAGCGACGACACGCCAATTTGGACGAAACGCAACGAGACGATTTTGGTATCACTTTCCGCCGCAAGCCCTGCCTACAAGTTCATCCGCTATGAGGCCACGAGAACAGCGGGAACGTTTCACCATATCGCCGAGATCGAGTACTTTGGCTTCAGACCGGGCGAAGATACGGACGGGGACATGATGCGCGACAGCTGGGAAACGGCGAACGGACTCGATCCCACCGTGAACGATGGCGGACTCGATCCCGACCTTGACGGCCGAACCAATTTGACGGAATTCCAGAGAGGGACGGATCCTGTAGTCAATCCCACGCCTTTCCTTAAAGCTGGCCAGTGGAAGATCCGCACTGTCGAAGCACTGTCCCCTCCCCGGCAACTTGAAAGCGGATTCAATCGCGTGGGAGTTCTCGACATGCTGAAGGGACACTTTTCCCAGAACCCAATGCGCCATGCGAGGAAGCGGATCAACTTCAAGGAACGCGTGTTCGATGAAAACTGGATCTTCCCGGAGTCAGTCGAGCCGTTTCCCCAGATCGGAGAGTACGCCGATCGCGAGGATTTCGTGGTCGAGGTAACAGGCGACGTCTACATGCGGACAGCGGGTTCGGTCGTGATCGGTTTCAACAGCGACGAGGGCGGAGGGCTGTGGATCGACGGCACTCGGGTTATCATTTACAATCAGAACCGCAGTCGGGGCACCTCGTTTGGCGTTGTCGATCTGGCTGCCGGAGTTCACGCGGTACGGATGGTGATGTGGGAGAACCGTGGCAGCTCAGGGCTGGCGTTGTTCGCAGGCAGCAGCACAGGAACACTGACACTGGAACAGATCTCTTCCGAAACGGTGGAGCTACTGGAGCCATTCGATGTCGCCGCAGTGGCGACTGCCGACACTGATCGCGACGGCATGGACGATTTTCAGGAGGCGTTTTACTTTGGCAGCATCAACGCGGATCCTGATGGCGATCCGGACGGAGATGGGCTAGCGAACGCTGCTGAGTTGTCCAGACGCTCGAATCCAACCGTCGCTGATACAGATGGAGACGGTGCCGATGATCGATTGGAGGTCGAGGAAATGCTGACAAATCCTGCTGACTTTGATCAGGATCTAGATGGCGCGGCTGATGGATTGGAACACATGTTAGGGTCTAACCCGACGGTGCCGGATACTGACGAAGACGGATTCTCCGACGGACAGGAAGCGCAGGCAGGCACGAATCCTGCAGATCCAGATTTGTTCCCCGGATCATTCACGGGCGTCCCTCTTCCCGTCTGGAGTTACTCGCAGGATTTCACAAATCAGGACGGAGTAGTTAACCTTCCTGACGGATCGCGGGTAGAGAATCTGGCCGGAGATTCAGGAAAAATTGCTGCAGGCAACCTGGAGCTGGCCGCGAACAGCGCTCCGTCCCAGGTTGACTTCCGCCTGCCAACTCTGGGCACGGCCGCAGTCGGGGGATTCCGCAGCACTTTCCGATTCAAGATGCAGGCAGACGCCTGGGCAGAAGGTTTCACTTTCAGCTTAAAGCCATCCGCCAGCTCACCTGGAATAGCATTCCTCTTCGATGCCAATCCACTGGACACGACAGCACCCGGGTATCGCATCGCCATCGATGGCACCGTGCTCGCAGGCGGCACTATCGACACTCCCTTTCCCGCAGATGGCGACTGGCACTCTGCCGAACTTTCATGGTCACCGGTCAGTGGTGCATCAATCTTCATCGATGGCGAACCGCTCCTCGAAAATGTAACCACTGGCGGGTTCACCCCGTGTGCAGTCGACCAGTTTGTGTTCTCCGCGAACCACGCCGTGGCTGCGGCCAGCTTGCAGATTGATGACATCGCGATTGTCTCGCCGTACGACCGCAGCGACAGCGATGGCGACGGACTGCTCGACGCGTGGGAGATGGCATACTTTGGAAACCTTGAGAGTGCCGCAACTGACAATGCTGATGGAGATGGCTGGGACAATGCTGAGGAGCAAAACAAGGGCACCTCGCCAGTGGCTGCTGATACGGATCAGGATGGCCTGAGCGATCACTTTGAAACGGGCACCGGCCTGCTGGTCAGCGCCACCGACACTGGCACAGATCCACTGCTGCCCGACACCGATGGTGATGGCATGGCCGATGGTCGCGAGTTCCGCGCCATCGCAGGCTCCACGCCAACGAACCCGAATGCCTACGACACTGATGGTGACGGCGACAGCGATGCGCGGGAAATTGAATTGGGGCACTCGCCAGTCGATCCTAACGATGCACCAAACTCGTTCGCGACGCCCTTTTACTCCCACTTTGACCGAAGCTGGCACTGGCGGCTTGAGAATCTGCGGTTTAGCTGGGATCGCAATTCAGCGACCTTGCTTCCGAATGAAAAAGGTGTCGACCTCGTCTGGGAGGTCTCGGCAGTCAATGTCACGGAGTCGAATTTGCGCGATGCATGGCTCGGCCTCCGCTATGTCCGTGGTGACTACAGCCTGTTTGCGGCAAACGATGCGAACATCCTCACAGGTTCCGGAAACAACAGCTTTTCGCTGGATCAACGGTTTAGCCCTGCCGATTTGAACCGGCAGCTGGGATTGTCGGGCTATGGATCGCAGGATTCATCGGATCGATTGATCATTGATCTGAAGTGGAGCCCTTGTGGCGGGCCGTCCGAGTGGGCGGGCGCATTGAAAGTTTGGAATCAGGATCGCAATGAACTCGTGATGTCCCGCACCTCACGAAACTGGATTGCAAGCGCATCGATTCTCGATGGCTCTGGCGTCTGGATCTCAAGACATTCGGAACCCGAAGCAGCAAGCCTTACCCAGCGTCTCGGAGTTACCCTGGTGAAATCTCTGGAATCCATCGGAGAACCAGACCGCGACAACGATGGCATGTCCGACACATTCGAAACCACGTTCGGCTTCAACCCTGATCTGGCGACGGACGCACAACTCGATCGCGATGCCGATGGAATCTTAAACATCACCGAGGCACTGATCGGATCGAATCCTGCCGAAAGCGATTCTGACAACGACGGCTGGAACGATCTCTATGAGTTGCAACGGGGCTACGACCCGACCGACGCAGCCTCCGCTCCACTGTTCAGTAACTTCGCGCTGCCACCGATCCCCACCGATCTCAACGGAAATGGGCTGGATGACTTGTGGGAATCCAGCGTGGGTACTTTTTCACTCAGTGGCGCAGGCGATGAAGACGGGGATTCAATCAGCAATGCAGACGAACTGGCTCAAGGCACCGATCCATTTGACCCGGCATCAGGCGCGATCACCCATTTCCCGGTCGGCATCCAGCTCCTTGAGCAACCCGATGGCCCGGCGCTACTGTGGAATGCCGTTCCAGGTGCTAGCTATGCGGTGATGACCAGCCAGAATCTGCAGGATTGGGCCGCGTTCACCACGCTGTCGGTAGACACTGCCGGCCCACTTTCCTTTACCCTGGCAGATGCTGCCACCGATGGCCAGGCAGCTCTCTACTTTTCAGTCGAGGTGACTGCAGGTGCCGGTGGCAATGGTGACGGCCCCACTGACACCGATGCGGATGGGATTTCCGATGAATTCGAAGCCCTGCTCGGCACCGATCCACTTTCTGCCAACAGCGTGCGCCAGCAGGAAACCGGAGCAAACACCATCCTGTCTGGCGACTATCTGTCATTCCTTGATCGAATGGGCAATGGCTCAGGAACCACCGAACATCCAAGCAATCTAGGCGCACTGACGACGCCAACGCAAGCTGCACGCCTCCTTGAGCAGGCGACGTTCGGCACCACTACGGATGAGATCGAGCGAGTGCGGACACTTGGCATCGCTGGCTGGATAGATGATCAGATCACTAACCAACCCACCACTCTCCATGAGCCGGTGATCGCCGCTTTGTGGCAGGATTTTTTATTCGGGCTAAGGGAAGAACCGTTCTACAATAAAAGCATCTTCGGGCTCGAAGGCAACAATGCCACGATCCCGTTCATGCGTGCGGCCACACAGGCCAGCGATCAACTGCGGCAGCGCGTTGCCTTTGCCATGAGCCAGATCTTCGTCATCTCCCGGCAGGACAACCGCTTGACCCGCGTCCCCCAGGGAACCTGCAATTTTTATGACATTCTGGTGCGGAACGCATTTGGCAGCTACGAGGACATGCTGCTGGAGATCGCTCTCCATCCAGTGATGGGACTGTACCTCAGCCATGTGGGCAATCAAAAAGCCGACCCCGCAGTCAATCAGTTTCCAGATGAGAACTTTGCCCGCGAAGTGATGCAACTGTTCTCCATCGGCTTGTGGGAGCTGAACCCTGATGGCAGCCGAATACTGGATGAGGCCGGGGAGCCCATCCCTTCGTATTCCAATGAATCGATCACTGAACTCGCCCGCGTCATGACCGGACTCTGGTATGCAGACCGGCCATGGGGCGACGGCGGCGACCACGATTTTCATTTTCTTAAACCGATGGAGCTTCACTACGAGCGCCATGATTTCGGAACAAAGACACTCTTCCCTGACCGCAACCTGCCCGGCAGGCCGCTGGTATCCATTCCTGCCCGCGAACCGTCCACGGCGAGTGCACTTCTGGACATTCGCGATGCAGTGAAGGCGCTCGTGCAGCATCCTAACACTCCACCATTCATCAGCAGGCAGCTCATTCAATTCCTGATCACCGCCAATCCGTCGCCGCAATATATCGAGCGTGTGCAGAACGTATTCGTCGACAATGGCAACGGAGCCCGCGGAGACTTAGCCGCAGTCATACGCGCCATCCTCCTCGATGACGAAGCACGGAGCCCGGTCTTCAGCATTGCCGACGTGAAATATGGAAAACTAAAGGAACCCGTCCTCCGCCTCACTGCGGCAGCCCGCGCATTCAATCTGGGCAGACACGAGAAGCTGGGATGGTATCTCACTGACGAGTTCGGTGACGCAGGCCGCCAGGTGCCGACATTTTCATTTTCAGTGTTCAATTTCTATCGCCCAGACTACCAGGCACCCGGTCCGCTGCGCGATGCAAACCTGGTGGGGCCAACTTTCCAGATCACGGATGCGCATTCATCCGTGGCTTTGCCCAACTACTTTTGGAACTTCCTGAATCAGGGACTCCAAACAGATATCGCCCGATCCGATCAAGAGTATCTGCCGCTCGACTACTCCGAAGTGTTGCCTCTGGCCGGCAACGCGGAATCCCTTGCAGACCATTTCAATCTCATCTTCTGCAGCGGCCGAATGAGCGCCCGGACACGTTCCGCAATCATGGCAGCAGTAAATCAGATCCCGCCCACCGACCCGGAACTTCGCACCGTGATGGCCGCCTACCTGACACTGATGTGTCCCGAGGCTTCGGTTCAGCGTTGATATTCTCACTCAAAAAAATTTCCGCATCTCCTACTGACTAAAGCATGGCAACACATAGCGAAAACCAGCATCCTCTCAGCCGCCGCAGATTCCTGGGAGAAGCCAGCTGCGCGGCACTTGGATCCGCATCGATCCTGTCAACGCTGCTCAATCTCAGGATGGCCAACAATGCCGCCGCTGCAGATCTGGACGGCGGCAACGACTGCAAGTCACTGGTGTGCATCTTCCTCGACGGAGGCATTGATTCATTCAACCTCCTGGTTCCGAGAGGCGCGGAAGAATACGAACAGTATCGCACCACCCGCAGCAATCTCGCACTCACACCTGGGCAGTTGATCAATCTCGATCAGGCCGGCGGTGGTGACGGACAAACGTATTCCCTGCACGGCGCGGCCACGCAGATCGCTGACATGTTCAATGGCACAGGATCCTTCGCAGGAAAACGGCGTCTGTCGTTCGTCGCGAATATCGGTACGCTGGTCCAACCTACATCACTGGCCGACTACCTGGCAAATCGGGTTCCCGTCCCAAAGGCGCTGTTCTCGCACAAAGACCAAGTCGAGCAATGGCAAACCTCCGTGCCTCAGGGATTGGCGCAATTGACCGGTTGGGCAGGACGCGCTGCTGACGTTCTGCATTCGACACTGAACACTGGAAAAACGTCGATGAACATTTCTTACAGCGGCAACAATGTTTTCCAAACCGGCCAGACTACGTCGCAGTTCGTGGTTACACCGCAGGGGGCCCTGAACTTCACCGGAGCAGGTCAGGAAAACGGAACGCTTGCGATCAAAAACCAAGCGCTTCGCAGCCTGATCGAAGGCGAATACGCGAACCTGTTCGAACAGAGCATCGCCGGCCTCACCAGGGACAGCGTCGAGTCGGCCGAGTTCTTCGGCAGCGCCTTCGCCAGTGCGCCAAGCGTGAGCGCGAGCCTGCCAGGCACTGCGCTGGGCCAGAACCTGAGAGCAGTGGCGCAAACCATTGCCATCCGGGATGCACTTGGACTGCGCCGCCAGACATTCTTCGTACGACTTGGTGGCTGGGATCACCACTCGGAACTCTTGGCCACGCAGGATGCCATGCTTCGTGAACTGGCTCCCGCTCTGGCTGGATTCCAGCTGGCACTTGAGGAACTGGGCGTCGACAAAGATGTGATTTCATTCACTTGTTCGGACTTCGGCCGGACACTTCGCTCGAACGGCCGAGGAACGGATCACGCGTGGGGCGGCAATCAGATGGTGTTCGGCACGCCGGTAGACGGAGGAAAGGTGCTCAGCACCCAAATGCGCCCTTCCGGCTACCCGTCACTGGCGATCGACGGGCCGGGTGACGTTGGGCGCGGCGGACGCATCCTGCCCACCACCTCCACTGACGAATTCTTCGGTGAGCTTCTTACCTGGTTCGGTGTGACACCGACATCGATGGACAGTGTTTTGCCCAATCTGAAATCGTTCTACGATCCGGCAACAGTGACATCTCCCATTGGAATCGTCACCTGACGGAATCCGCGCGGCAGGCTGCTTGGCATTGTGTTATTGTGATGGTCCGCGAGCCTGCTGTCTCGGAAGAAACGGCTGCTCAAATGCCTCGTGGAAATCATAAACACCCACAAAGTCCTCGCGGGTGTCCGAATCGGTTTTACCAAATACTTCGGCATCAATCAAATTGAAGACCATCTCGCCGACATCTCCCGTGCAACGGATGCCCCATTCGTTCAGCACCGTCACCGCCATGGGGCCAAAGCGCTCAAGCGCCAGCCTTCGGAATCCATCGAGCAGCTGGCTGCCATCCACGTGCCCTTTCGCTTTCGGATCGTGACGCGCGGCACCGAGTGTTGAAATGGTGAAGTCCAGCGCTTCGCGCAAAAAGTTGTAGCCACCCGCTGAGTAGCGATCGTCCTGTCCCGTGATTTTTTCCACGGCATCGTCAAAGCTAAACTTTTGCATGTGTTAGTCAGTCATCGTCTTCCAGATCATTGATGGATGGCAACGTCACAAAGCCAGTCTCGACCGGCACCTGTAACTCCGGAGGTGGAGGCGTCACCTTCGCTTGCCGAAAGTGCTTCACGCAAGCACCAACCACCAAAATCGCCAGAACCGAGAAAATCAGTGTGCGTTCCTGCACTGTCAAGTGTCGCATCAGTCACCGGGGAATAAAATGAGTCCAGCCGCCCTTCACTGGCGGAATTCGCGCTGCAGTGCATCCAGATACTTGGAAATCGGGTCGCTGCGCCTCCTGCGCACATCGTTTTCAATCGCATCACGGGCTTCGAAGAACCGGTCAAACTTGCCACTGGTCTGGTTCAATTGAGTCGCTTCGTACCAGTTCAGATGGTCGGTGATCGCCTCCGCCTGACGCTGGATCGTCGTTCGCCGGGCAATGAGTTCGGCAAATTTTGTCTCAGCCTCGCCGATATCCGTTTCAGCATTCAGGCTGCCGATCGTCGCCTGATACGACTGGATGACGGCGCGGTAAAGTGGATGAGCCCGCGAACTGATGCGCGCCAGGTCAGCCTGCTCACGCAAAAGAATCTCACTGAGATTCTTTTGTTTCAGATAAAGTGCGACATCTTCAATTCTGCAGGTCACCGTCTGCATCTCCGGATCCTTCGCAGGTTCTTCGGGCAAAACCGGTTCACTCGCCTCGTCCAGAACTGGATCGGCATCGGCACCCGGAACCACAGCACGGGCGCTCCCTCCACCGAACAATCTGCGTACTCGGTCTCCCAGCGATCCCTTTTTCTTGGGATCAGCGATCAGTGCCGCAGCAGTCTCATCTTCGGATTCCACAGGTACCTTGAACTCGACGATGAGGGCATCGTTAAGCGCCATCTCCGTCTCTTCTGCAGTCATCCACTCGAACACACCCGGCTCTGACATGGTGGCCATTTGCAGCGCCCACCACTTTGACAGGCTGTTGCGGGACGCCCGTAGGCCCGGAAAGTGTTTCAGAAGCAGTTCCTTCTGCGGGCCGGTGAAGACGGCTAGTTCAGAAACAAACGAGCGCATGCGGTTCGCACCTGCCACTTGCTCTAACAATGTCTGAATTAATCCGGCCGATGAAAGTTCAAAAATCTTCTCCGACAGGGAATCGAGTCCCTTCGGCTCGGTGGTAAGTATCTCCTCGACTGATAAAACACTACCGGAAGTAAATACCTTCTCGTACAAATCGCTAGGCCGACCGTGGACTTTCTGGCGCAGGATTTCCGTCACACCGGCCATCAGCCAGTTGGGAAGAATCTCTGTCCGGCCGCCAGTACGGATCGTCTTGTGGTCACGAAGAATGCTCTCGGCCAACAACAACCGTATCAGTTCCTCGCGCAGCTCTTCACGGTCCATTTCAGTCCCGATCCGCGCCGTCAGTTCGAGACGAAAGCCCTCAGGTGCCAGCCGCTGAATCCGTGAGGTCACGGATCCCTGCACCGGATCTGCCGCATCGTCGCGGATCTGAATGACGATCTGATTTCTCCACTGATCGATCCGCTCTGGATGCGTGCCCCGCCCTGTGCTGTAAAGCAGGTCGAGATAGTCGCCCTTCACGGATTCCGCAAATTTTGAAAAAGCACTGCGCAGCGCCAGGCTCTTGCCGTGGACGACGAATTGCTTGCTGACACTGACGCTGGTAAAACTGTTCACATCCGTGGCGAGAGGAATTACAGGAGCGGGCCTGGGCAACTTTGCTGAGGAACTCACTTCCTGGGCATCCGAATATCCTAACACACACACCAGAACTCCTACCATCAACAGCGAGGCTGACAGCAGACCTTCGCCAGCCCTGCTTATGCGCTGACGGTGATACTCAACCTTACTTTCCATAGACGGAAGCTTAAGGCGTAACTTCCCCCGGCGCAAGAACTCCGGCCCACCCTCGTCCCCTCTCTGGTTGAATTGTTAGTAATTTTTAATAATCAACATATTCCCAACAAATTTCCCGCTTAGCCACCAGAGTTGAGCAACTACTGAAGCGGACTACACTCTGACCGATGCCATCCACCGCTGCGGCCAATGCCCTCTTTTTTGACAACCCGATCTACTGGATCGCTTGCGGCCTGATGATCGTGGCCGCCATCTACCTTTCGATTTTCATTCACGAATTCGGCCACTGGCTGTTCGGCAAGGCCTGCGGCTTCCGTATCGTCGGGTTCTCTGTGGGAGAAGGTCGAATGCTCTGGCGCGGGAAGATCGGTGGCGATTTTGTCCATCTGCGGTTGTTTCCCACGGAAGGCTATGTGCTGGCTGTGAAAGAATCTGCGCCAGTTACGAAGACACAGGAGTTCCTGCTGAGCGCCGGCGGCCCGGTCTTTACCGCACTCACTTTCGCATGCGCTGGAGCTGCCTACCGGTGGGGCAATTTTGGCTTCCTTGGTGACACATGGAGCGTGCTGACCTCGCAAATGCTTGCCATTACCGTGGTACTGTTGGGGATCGATTTGCTTTACAATTTGTGGCCGCGTTACGGAAGCCTTTCTGGAGGAGCTGTCGCCAATGATGGCATGAGCATGCTCAGGGCTGTGCTGTCGAAAAACTATCCGCGCCCACACTGGTATCAGGCCCAGCTCAGAGCAGCATTCCGACCGGAAGAAGCGGCTGGCGAATCTGCTGCGCCCTCATTTCAAGAAACCGAGGGCGCCAAAGCACTGCTGCTCAAAGCATCCATTCACCACTGGGACAATGAAAGTGATCTGGCACTCAAGACGGCTGACGAAGCTCTGCAAGTCCCTGGACTTACCACGCAGGAGCAGGCACTGATCCTCACTGAGGCTGCCAGCTTCGCCCCACAAACGAAAGCCGGGCTGGACTATGCACTGGAATGCCAGGAGCGAGCCCATGCTCTCTTCCCAAAGTTGAATACGTTCGCCTGCGACCTCGCCTGGACTCAGATTCGCCTGCGTTTCTACGACCGCGGCCGGGCAACTCTTGAGGAAGTTCTGGAGCGGAGCCAGAACACTGACACCCGCGCCACCGCACTCTGCATCCTGGCACTGGCCGATGCCTCACAAAACCGGCGCGAAGACGGCATCAAGCGGACGCAGGAAGCGCGACGACTTTCACCCTTTTGCCCCATGTTGCCCGTTGCCCGCGCGGCGTTGTTTGGAGGAACTGAGGAGTTCAACGCGAACCGATAAACCTGCGGTCAGTCGGCGAAGTCAAACACGAGCTGCGCCACTGGTGCGAAGGTCTTGCGATGGAGTGGACACGGGCCCTGGCTGCGCAGCGCCTCCATGTGCTGTCGCGTGCCGTAACCTTTGTGCTTCTCGAATCCGTAGCCGGGATACTTCTTCGCCTTCTCGATCATGTAGCGATCACGCTCAACCTTTGCCACGATGCTGGCTGCGGCGATCGAAAGACTCAGACCATCCCCTCCCACCACAGCCTTTTGCGGGAAAGGAAAGCCACGCACTTCGAGGCCATCGATCAGTGCAATATCGGGCTCCAACTCCAGCGAAAGCACGGCACGCTTCATTGCCAGATGAGTCGCCCGCAAAATATTGAGCGTGTCGATCTCCTCGACCGACGATCGCGCCGACGAAATGATCACGTCAGGATTGGCTGCCAGTTCGTCGTAGATCGCATCCCTGCGCAGAGCGCTCAGCTTCTTCGAATCGTTTAACAGCGAATGCTCAAAACCGATCGGCAGATAGACGGCGGCGGCAAAAACAGGACCGGCAAGCGGTCCGCGACCGGCCTCATCGACTCCCGCAATCCTCACCTTTCCTTCGGCGCGGAGGGCGTTTTCGAGTTCAAGAGTGCAGAGGCTCATTCGAACTACTATTGGAGGAATAGCCAATCGAGGCAAGCCTAAGCACGCCCGATGGCAGAATTTCGTTCAGGCCTGCGCCAGTGTCAGCCACTTTCTCTTGCATGGCCCGGTAATCCCCATTAACTCCATCTTATTACTAAGCCCGATCGTATTCTCTAATATGAAACTTCGAAATCTCCTGCCCAGTGCCGCAGCGATCATCAGCCTTTCGTCCGTATGGGCGCAGGAATCGACCGAGGAGTCGTTCATCCCAAATTATACTGCCGCCAGCGCCTACGGTTCATGGACGGACTCGGCGGACTTCGATGGTGGGGGGAATATTGGAATGTATGAATTGTCTACCACGGCAGACCTTCCTGTCATCATGCGTGACAATTTCAAGCTGACGGCTGGAATTCGCTATCGCTTCAATTCGATCGACTTCGATGAAACGGATACCGTATTTTCCTCACAATCACTCGATCTTCACCGGCTTGAAATTCCGGCGAACCTTTGGATCGATCACGGTTCGTGGAAGTTCTGGCTGAGACTTCAGCCGGGAGTGATGTCGGACTTTGAAGACATCGGCTCGGATGCCCTGACCATCACCGCGCTCGGCTTGGCCTCCTACCAGTTTTCGGAAAAGTTAAGTGTCGCAGGCGGCATCTACTATTCGCAGGATCTTGGCGAAGACCGAATCCTGCCGGCGCTGGGCCTCATCTGGCGGCCGTCGCCACAGTGGTCGCTCGCGCTGACAGCTCCTCGTTTTCAAATTGCCTACGCCCCTTCGCGGAAATGGCTCCTGACCCTAAATGCATACCCGAGCGGTGGCAGTTGGAATATTCAGGATCCTGACGGCGAAGGACAGGTTGACCTGAACCACAGCGCCATTCGCACAGGCATTGGCATCGATCACCAGATCGGCGACACGCCCGCCTGGATCTTCGTCGATGCCGGCATGCAGTTCCTTCAGGAACTTGAACTTGATGGCAGCACCGAGAGTTTTAGCGAAGACATCGACGCGGCAGCATTCGTCAATTTTGGCCTCAAAGTGCGGTTTTAGCCCGCTCAGGGGTCACACGAGAATTCCATTCACGACCTTGCTCTCCTCCACTCCAGTGGGACGATGGTGCAGGCCTTGAAATTTAAAGGTGAACTTCTCGTGATCGATTCCCAGGCAATACATGATAGTGGCATTGAGATCGCGAATGTGTACGGGATCGCGGGTGATGTTGTAGCACCAGTCATCGGTGTCACCGTAGACAGTCCCGCCTTTGACGCCACCGCCAGCGAGCCACATGCTAAAGCAGCGACCGTGGTGATCCCTCCCCGAGCCCAGTTCGCCCTGGCTGTAGGAAGTCCTGCCGAACTCGCCGCCCCAGATCACCAGTGTATCGTCAAGTAACCCCGCTGCTTCAGATCCGTAACGAGCGCGGCCGAGGGTTGATCGGTATCCTTACACTGATTCGTGAGATGTGGCACTAGCGAAACGTGCTGGTCCCAGCCGCGGTGGAACAACTGGATGAAACGCACATCACGCTCAGCAAGCCGACGCGCCAACAGACAATTATACGCGAATGTTCCCGGCTTCCTTGAGTCTGGCCCATAAAGCTCGAACGTTGACTCGGGCTCATTCGACAAATCGACAAGATCCGGCGCGGACGTCTGCATCCGGAAGGCCATCTCGTATTGATCGATGCGCGTCTGGATCTCGGGATCGTTGGTCTTGTCATATTGCAGCTGGTTCAGCTCCGCGAGATCGTCCAGCATCGCCCTGCGCGCGGAACGATCGACCCCCGGCGGATCCTTGAGATACAGCACCGGATTCTCACCACTGCGCAACTTGACGCCCTGATGACTCGACGGCAGGAAGCCGCTGCCCCACAGGCGGGAAAAAATCGGCTGCCCTGGATTCTTTCCGGTGCCCTGGGAAATCAACACGACGTACGAAGGCAGATCTTCATTGAGGGAGCCCAATCCGTAACTCACCCACGCCCCCATACTCGGGCGCCCAGGAATCTGGCTTGCTGTATTGATCAAAGTGATGCCGGGATCGTGATTGATCGCCTCGGTGTACATCGATTGAATAACACTCATGTCATCGGCGATGCCCGCCGTGTGCGGCAGGTAGTCACTGATCCAAAGTCCACTCTTGCCGCGTTGCTTGAACTCCTTCGTCGGAGCGCAAACCGTAAACGACTTCTGCCCCGCAGTCATTCCCGTCAGCCGCTGCCCCTGCCGAACACTGTCGGGCAATTCCGTGCCATGCAGCTTTTTCATCGACGGCTTATAGTTGAACAAGTCGATGTGCGACGGCCCGCCCGACTGAAAAAGGTAGATGACGCGCTTCGCAGCAGGCCGCAGATGAGGAAAGAACATTCCCGAAGCAGCCTGGCTGTCGTTCGCCAGCAGCCCATGCAATGCCATCGCTCCCAGCCCCCCGGCGGTGTTGCCGAGGAATGTCCTTCTAGTCAGCGATGACCGAAGATCAGAGATGGGGCCAAACTGAGATTTCAACATGCTCCAAATCTAGGAGCATCAGATGTCAATGTCCAGAGGCGGGTCCGCGCATCCTGGCACTCTTTGTGTCTTAGCCGTTCCTCATCTTCACATTTGGTTCATCTGCTCAACCACCGTCAACACCGCTGCATGATCCAGCTCAGCACCTTCTGGAGTTTCGCAGAGCTTTTGGAACAGGCCTCGCGCGATGTCGGTGACTGGCAGGGACACCCCTGCATCTGCAGCAACGGCAAGGGCAGTGTTGAGATCTTTGAGTTGATTACGGGCGACGCCTCCGGGAGCGAAATTGCGATCGACCATTCGCTGGCCATGCTCGCGCAATATACAACTGTCGGCAAAACCTCCGAGCAGGGCTTCGTGGACGGCAGCGGGGTCTGCTCCTCCAGCCCGAGCAAAGACCATGGCTTCCGACACTGCGGTCAATGTCACACCAACGATGATCTGATTGCAGAGCTTGGTGAATTGACCAGCACCTGACGGACCAACGTGAACCGGGTTACCTAAGACACGCAGCAGGTCGGCACAATCATTGAATGTCTCTGCGGCGCCGCCTGCCATGATCGCGAGCGCTCCCGCCTCCGCTCCAGACGTTCCACCGGATACTGGCGCATCCAGATGCCGCACGTTCACGGTGGCCAGCCGTGCGGCGTGCTCTGTTGCCACAGGTGGCGGGATGGAACTCATGTCGATCACAGTGCTGCCTTCTCGAAGGTGCTTCCATGCGTCCGATCCGAACAACACGTCATCGACCACGTCACCATTCGCGAGACTTAGAACCACGGCGTCCGCCCCGGAGAAGGCTTCGGCAAGAGTTTCCGCCACCACAGCACCAGCATCACGAAGCGGATCACACTTGGCAGGCGTCCGGTTCCAAACGGTCAAGGGAATGCCGGCGGAGACGAGATGCGGTGCCATTTTTGCTCCCATGTGCCCCAACCCGATGAAGGCGACGCGTCGATTACTCCACGAATGTTCCATTGAGGTCGTCATTGATAAAGGCTTCCACAATTTCGCGAAAGGATCGATCGGCGGCGAAGCCCATCTCCAATGCGCGATTCGGGGCAAATTTCACGGGCCATCCGTAGACGATGCGTTCGATCTCCGCGTCGGGCTGCCAGCGGATGCGTTCGGCAACAGCATCGCCAGCAACTTCACGCAATGTGTCGATCATGCTTTTCACGGTGATGGTAAGTCCGGGCAGCGAAACCGATCGGCTGGTTCCCCAGACGGCAGCTGGCAATTCCTCTGCGCGAAGGAAATTCTCAACAACCTTGCGCGGTGACAACACCCAGACACCCGCGTCCTCGCTCACCGGGCAGGTGACCATTTGCCCCTGCAGAGGGTCGCGGATGATGGCGCTGGCAAAACTGGACGCCGCCTTGTTTGGCTTGCCCGGGCGCACAACAATCGTCGGCAGACGCAGTGCCCGGCCATCCAGAAACCCGCGCCGGCTGTAGTCGGTCAGGAGATGCTCTGTAATCAACTTTTGTCCGCCATACGATGTCTGCGGCGTGCAGGCGGTTCCATCCTCAATCACATCCGGCAGTGTTCCGCCAAAAACGGCCACCGAACTGGCAAAGACCAATCGCGGCACGTGAGGCAATGCCCGCAGGCGCTCTAACAATGCCATCGTCGAATAAAGATTCACCCTCATGCCCAGATCAAAGTCCTCCTCCGCCCCGCCGCTTACAATGGCAGCGAGATGAAACACGACCTGCGTATCCGGCGTGATCAGCAAATCGAGCATCTCATTCGTTCCAAAGTCTCCGGCGACAAACGTCAGCCGCTGGTCACCGAAAATCGGCTCGGGCGGAGCCACGATATCCGTCGCCAGCAGGCTTGTGACCTCTGCCGTCGAACCATCCGCCAGTGTCAGCTCCCCTTTCGCGAGGACGCTGCGCACAAGCCGCTGACCAATGAATCCGGCAGCGCCAGTTACTACTACTTTCATGCGCAGAGCCTGCTTGCAGATTGGGGCTGTTGTCAATACAAGCCCGACTTCCGCTCCTTGCCGAGGCAAAATAGCACAGGCACGACAAACATTGTCATCAACTCAATCGCCATGCCGCCGAATACCGGGATGGCCATCGGCACGATGATGTCGGAACCGCGACCGGTAGAAGTAAGGACGGGGAGCAGAGCCAGCACTGTAGTCGCTGTGGTCATGAGGCACGGGCGGACGCGACGTAAGCCGGCCTCGAGTGTGGCGGCGCGAATCTCAGCAATGGTCGTTGGACGTAGTTCGTCAAACTTCTGCCGGAGGTAAGTGGCAATGACCACGCCATCGTCGGTTGCAATGCCGAACAGCGCGAGGAAACCCACCCAAACAGCTGTCGATAGATTGACCGGATTCACCTGAAAAAGCTCCCGCAGATGAATGCCGAAAATGGAGAAATTGAGAAATCCGGGCCGCCCGTAAAGCCAGAGCAGCAAAAATCCTCCCGACCATGCTACGGCTACTCCAGAGAAGATGATCAAGGTTGTCCTGACAGATTTGTTCTGGAGATACAGGAGAATGAAAATGGATATCAAGCAAAGTGGCAACATCACAACGAGCGTGCGATTGAACTCCAGCGCAGCCTCGTAGTTGCCTGCGAACTGGTAACGCACGCCTTCAGGACGGATGAGTTCGCCCGAGTCTTCCTTGCCTTTAAGATAAGCTTCGGCGGCTTCCACCACATCGACCTCGGCAAACCCTTTTTCAGAACCGAAGGTCAGATAACCGGTTTTGAAAGTGTCCTCGGACTTGATCACCTGCGGGCCGCGCACGTAGCGAATGTCTGCAAGTTGCGACAGCGGCACCATCGCCCCCTCCTTGCTGGTCACCAGTGTCTTCTCAAGCGATTCGATGGAATCCCGCATCTCACGGGCGTAGCGCACCTGCACTCCGTAACGCTCGCGCCCCTCCACGGTGGTTGAAACAACCATCCCGCCGACTGCCATTTGAATCGTCTGGTGAATGTCAGCGATGTTCAATCCGTAGCGTTTCGCCTCTTCGCGATTGGGCACAATCTCAAGGTAAGGCTTTCCAACAATCCGGTCGGCATTGACGGTTGAGACAGCCAGCCCTGGAATCTCGCCACTGCGCAGGTGGCGCTCCAGTTCAAGACCAAACTTCTCAATGACCTCAAGCGTTGGCCCCTTGATTTTGATCCCCATCGGTGCGCGCATGCCTGTGCGCAGCATCACTAGCCGAGTCTCAATCGGTTGCAGCTTTGGCGCGCCGGTGGCACCTGGAATGTGCGCCACTTTGTCGATTTCGGCCCAGATATCAGCAGGACTCTTGATGTGTGGACGCCATTGTCGAAAAGGCTTTCCGCCCCTGTCGAGAACGAGCTCGCCATTCTCGTAAACGAAGTTACCGGCCGTGTCCGTTTTGAATCGAAGCGCCCGGCCTTTGGAATCGCTACGGAACTCCGGAAGGTAATTCACCACCGATTCGATCATCGAGATTGGCGCCGAATCGAGGGGCGACTCCGCCCGTCCGATTTTTCCGACCACCTGGGAGACCTCTGGAATGCTGGAAATGGCAGAATCGAGAGCCCGCAAAGTGTCCAATGCTTCTTCGATTGATGCATGTGGACTGACCGTTGGCATGAAAAGAAATGACCCTTCGTCGAGCGCCGGGCGGAACTCGCGTCCCAGCCCGGGAAATTTCTGTTCCAGGTCAGTCACTAGACGCATTGTCTTTACGCTCTGCGGAAGAAACCCCAGCAGACGCGGCGCTCCCTGCCAGATGAACATTGCCAGCAGGAACAGACAGACCGGCACAGAGAGAAACAATCCCTTGTGGCGCAGGCACCAGCTGAGCATTGGCCCGTAGAAATGCTCGAATATTCGAAACCCGCACAACAGGCCACCAATGATCAACAGGACGAACAGAACATTCGCCAACAGTGCATGACTCAGCCCCAGCGGCATCCAGTCTCGGGCAAGCATCCAGACCACGGCAAGGGCGAAGGAAAGATTGATCAATAACGAAGCTCGACGCCTGGGAGCAAATTTCCACTGCCGCTTGAAGAGCATGTGCGCCAGTGGAGGTATGATTGTCAGAGCAACGATGATGGAGGCTATCAGCGCGAAGGTCTTGGTGAATGCCAACGGTCGAAACAGACGCCCTGCCTCGCCGGACATGGTGAAGACCGGCAGAAAGCTGACGACCGTCGTCGCCACAGAAGTCACCACTGCCGAAGCCACCTCGGTCACCGCCTCATAGATGACTGTTCCGCGGGATTTCTCCGGTGGAGCGTCGTCAAGATGTTTGAGAATATTCTCGGTCAGAACGATACCCACATCGACCACTGTCCCGATAGCAATGGCGATGCCTGACAGAGCCACAATATTCGCATCAATCCCAAATGTCTTCATGGCGATGAACGTTACCAGCACAGCCAACGGCAACATGGCCGAGATGAGCAGGCTGCTGCGCAGATGCAACACCATCACGATAACAACGATGATGGTTACCAGCACCTGCTGGAACAATGCCTCATCGAGAGTATTGAGCGTTTCGTTAATCAGTCCCGAGCGATCGTAGAAGGATTGAATGGTGATCTTGGAAGTGTTCAGCCAGGTCGGCCACTCCGTGCGCGCATGAACCTTTGTCCAGCCCAGCCAGTCATCATCGACAATGCCGTGCTCTTTTGCAAAAGCCTCAACCGTAGCCGCATCCGCCTTCTCCCAGTCGATCACCGCGCGGACCGGCAGCGCAAGTTCCAGCTCAGCGATCTTTTCTTTTACATGATTGATCGCCGCCATCGGATTCGCTCCGTAACGGGCAACGACCACACCACCCACGGCATCAGCGCCGTTCAAATCAAGGGCACCGCGCCGCATCGCCGGGCCCAGTTGCACCGTAGCGACATCGCCCACTGTGATCGGAGTATTATCCCGTACAGTGACGACTGCCGCACGCAGGTCGTCCAGACTCTTGATGTATCCGGTGACGCGCAGGACGTATTCCACACCATTGATTGCCAGATTTCGCGCACCCACTTCCTGATTTGCCTTGCGAACGGCGTCAGCAACCATGGCCAGGTGTACCCCATGCGCACGCATCGCATTCGGATCGACTTCCACCTTGTATTGGCGAACAAAACCACCCACAGAAGCGACCTCTGCAATCCCTTTGGCGCCGAGCAATGAGTAGCGCACCTGCCAGTCCTGGATCGAGCGCAACTCGTCCGGGTCCCAGCCACCAATCGGCCTGCCATCAGGGTCGCGGCCTTCCAGCACATACCAGAAGACCTGCCCCAGTCCCGTTGCATCCGGCCCCAGCGACGGCGTGGCTCCATCCGGCAAAAGATTGGATGGCAGGCTGTTCAATTTTTCCAGTACCCGGCTGCGCGACCAGTAGAACTCAACATCTTCCTCAAAAATGAGGTAGACATAAGAGTAGCCGAACATTGAATAGCTTCTCACCTCCCGCACACCCGGGATCCCTAGCAGCGACACCGTAAGTGGATAAGTGATCTGATCTTCCACATCCTGAGGCGAGCGCCCGGCGAACTCAGTAAAAACGATTTGCTGATTGTCACCAAGATCGGGAATCGCATCCACAGGGACTGGATCACGACCGATGATTCTCGTGTCCCAATCGAATGGTGCCACACGAAGACCAAACCCTATCACCAATGCCAGCAGTAGCAGGACTACCAGCTTCTGGTGCAGACAGAAATGGATGATACGGTTCAAGATAGCTTGCGTCGCGGTTTCAGATCAGATTGAGACACGTTGAAGCCGCAGTGCATTTGCGATCACCGAAACAGAGCTCAAGCTCATGGCTGATTGAGAATCGCCAGATACTTCTCCGGTTCTTTCTCGAACTTCGGGATGCAGCTCTTGCAACAGAACTTTACGGTGGTGCCGTTGTGATCATAGACGACCGGAGCGCCCATGCCGCCGAGTTCTTCGCCCGAAACCACGCACGTGGTGAGCGGGTAGACGTCGCCATCGGCTGTTTCCGCAGCTGATGTGCCTGCTTTTCCGTCAGGAGAATCGGAACAGGATGCTAGAACCAGTGCAAATGGTGTGACGAGACTAAGTGCCATGTGAACGATCGTTATTGGAGTTGGTTTCATTTCGGGATTATTGGTTAGTGGTGGTGGTCAGAATTCATGGGAGCTGCGGCAGGGGCGATGGAAAGATTCTCTGAAATCGCTCCGCAGTTGAGCATCTCGGCTCCGAAATAGGGATTGAGAATCTCAGGCTTTGGGGTGAGCCAGTCTGCGCCTGTGTGGTCAAATGCCATCGGACAGTGAGCGACATAGACATTGCCTACCTGGTCTTTTCCGTAGGCCTTGATCTGGTCACTCAGCAGCGTGGTCCCGGGACTAAAAGCCAGTCGCAGTGCCTTGATGTCAGTAGCCTGGTCAAGCGCTTCTATCACGGAAGGTTCTGCGCCTTCCACATCCTTGAGAATGGACACAAGCGCGTTTCGATGTTCCTCGGCATCAGTCAAGCTGTCCGCCGCCAGGGCCGCTGCCAGCGCGTGATACGCCGTTAGAGCGCTCCGAAGCGTTGCCAGTTTCGCAGGATCAGCAGACTCGCTCATTGCCTCAGGTTGCGAGGGCAATCCAAGGAAACGCGCTGCTTCTTCAATCGCCCTGGTAAGCTTGCTGAACATGATACCGGGATGGTGTTTTGATTCTTCCTGAGCAAGCACCAACGCGTTCTGTAAACGTGGAGCAAACTCCTTCCACTGGGTGAGCGTGTCTGGCGGAAGCATTTCGGACTGAATAGCACTGATGGTTGCAGACAGAGATGCGAGCGTATCGGGGATCACACCTGTATTGCCTGATTCGACCGCCTGTTGCAGTCGACCCAGTGAACGCAGGACAGGGCTCCACTGCCCCAGCAGGCCTTTGTCCGCCTCGGCTGCAGGAATTTCTACCATCCCGGCATTCGCGTTCATCATGGATGGCCGCGCCCTGATCTGGAGTTCAGAATCGAGTTTGAATGCGCCGCGGGTCACGACCATCTCACCTTCGCTCAGTCCCGACCGGACGATGTAACGATCACCGACGCGAGGACCGATCACGATCTCCCTGCCTTCGAACTCAGGATCCGGGGACGCACCCGCCCTTACATAAACGAGTGACCGCTGGCCGGTTTTCAGCACCGAGGTCGCTGGAACCAAAAGCGGATTATTCTTCGAATCTTCGGCACTGCCAGCTGCGTATCCGAGTTGTTCCGCAGGCACCAGATCCATGCCGCAGATGGTGCACTGCCCCGGGCTGTCGCTGATAACTTCCGGATGCATCGGGCTGATCCATTTCCCCGCAAGCCCGGGGTCGATCACCCGGCCATCGGCGTCCGCCTTCGCATCCACTTTGGCGCGCGCGAACATTCCGGGCTTCAGCAGGCGATCGTCATTCTTCACGTTCACGCGGACGCGCACTACTCGCCGCATCGGATCGATCTCCTGATCGATGTAAGCGATGCGGCCGCGAAAGCTCTTCCCTGGCAACGCATCCACAGTGAAGGCAACATCCTGCGCAAAGTGAAGCCACGGGAGATCGCTTTCGTAAGCCTCAAGATTAAGCCACACGGTATCAAGTGCAGCCACAGAAAAGAGCGGATCACCGGTTTTGATGTAAGTGCCTTCCGTAACAAAGCGCTGGGTGACGATGCCATCGTTCGGCGCGAATAATGTCACATGGTCATCGGGACTCGCCTTGCGCGAGATGGCATCGATCTGCATCTCCGTGAGTTGCAGCAGGCGCAGACGTTCACGGGCTGAATCGAGAATGCGTTGTTGCGTTTGAATGGCCGCGGCTGTTCCCGATGCACGTGCCCGCTCAACGCCCGACGTTGCCTGAATCAGGTCCTTTTGCGCAACAAAAAGATCGGGACTGTAGATCTCTGCCATGTGATCGCCCTTGCTCACTCCGGTGCCCGTGTAGTCGATGTAAAAGCGGTCGATCCGGCCGCCGATGCGCGCGGTGGTCGTGTTCACATTGCGCTCATCGTAGGCAATTTTGCCGAACAGGTCTACATGGACGCTGGCCGGTTCGCGAACGATCGGCGAGACGCGGAGATCCATGAGCGCCGATGCTTCTGCGCTGACACTAAGCGCCCGCAAACCACCCTGTTCCCCGCCGTCCTGTAACGGAATGAGATCCATCGAGCAGATAGGGCACAGTCCAGGATCAGGCTGACGAATCTGGGGGTGCATCGAGCATGTCCAAAGTCCTGCTGATTCCGCTCCAGCATCATCTTTCTGCTGGGGAAGTCCGAAATACCAGCCAGCGAGAAAGCCCGCAAGGATCACCACCGGAATCCGGAGCCTGGCAACGTTCTTGGGAAAAGTTTTAGATTGAGACATCTTCGGTTACGTTTAGTGAAAGTGTTAGTAAAGTTCACCTGTGGCGCTTTGCAGAGCTGCGGCAGCTTTGCCCAGTTGTGTCTGGTGACTCGCTTGCTGTAGTTGGAAACCAAGGTGCTGGCGCCAGGTATCCAGTACATCGACGAAGGTGAGCTTGCCAGCGGCATAGGCCGTTAAAGATGAATCGAATGCCTGGCTCGATTCCGGCAAAACCTGCTTTTCGAAGAGATCGATCAACTCGGCCGCAGACTTTGCTTTGAGCCATGCGTCTTCCACGCGGAATCGAAGCGTAGCCCGGCTGGCATCGCGACTGGCGTAGGCTTCATCAATGCCAGCGCTGGCCTCGCGGACACGGGCCCGCCTCGGCTCCTGCCAGAGCGGGATGCTGAGGCCGAGGGTGGCGAACGCCTGGTCACGCCCGTTCGCCATTGGCGCGAGTCCATCATCGGCAATTGCCGCATGTTGAATCGCCAGGTTGAAATCCGGGAAGCGGTCGAGGTTCGCCTTATCGAGACGGCTTTGAAATGCATCCAGCTTCGCAGTAGCGGCGCGTACATCCGGGTGGGTCGCTTCGGCCTGTGCAAGCAGTGCTTTCAGATCGCCATGTTCCGAATTCGGCATCCACTTTGGGGCAGGAAGCCCCGCCTGCGATGGCCGGTTCAACAGAGCATTCAACTGTGCCTCCGCGCTCGCACTGGCCTGGCGATACTCGATCAGCGATTTTTCGATTTTTCCGAACTCAACAGCCAGCCGAAGCTGATCGTTCTGCGTCGCCTGATTTGTGCTGACCCGCGCATCGACCGAATCGCGCACCTGCCCGAGCGCTGCCCGGTTTGCGCCTGTGATCTCCGTCGCCTTCGTCGCCAGATAGTAGTCCCAGTAGGCCATCCGCACCTGGGCGGCGATCGCAATCCGTAGCGAATCAAGTTCCATGGCGGCGGCCTCCGCTTCCTTGCTGGCGGCGGCGGCCATTTTGCGCAGCTTCCCAGGATACGGCAGCGCCTGCTCCACCGCTGTCATCCAGTCAACACGGCCTGCGGCGGTCTCAGCCATCGAGCCAGCAGAGAAACGGATCTTTGGATCCGGCAGGGCACGAGCCTGGGGAACCATGGCCAGCATCCTTTTAACCCGTGCCTTCGCCTGAGCGATCGCAGGATTGCGTTGCAGCGCAAATTCCACCATCTCGTCCAAATCCGCATCGCCCGAGAGATCGGAAATGGAGCGCTCTGCCCCACGCCAAGCCACGATACTCCCGGGAGATTGAGCCATGCAGTTGCCAGCCCCTGTTGTGAGGAAAAGGGCTGTGGCGAAAACGAAAAACGTGATGGGAACTAAGAAAGTCATTGAACGTGAAATGTGGAAATGCCATTGACGCTGAGCCGCACCATGCCGATGTGCGCTGAAGGGCGTGGCGAATGTTTCCGCAGCAAGCGGGAAATGCCTCCTTCACATGGAAGCGCGGATGTCCTCCTATCTTACGAGGAGGTGAATGTCGGCTATCACTGATCGAGCGATGCCATAAGACGCGGGCCCCTGAGCCCTGCGTCAGGTCACGAAGACAAGATCAAAGTCTGTAGACACAGTACGCCACTCGCAACGGAATTCCCGGTGGATGAAATGATCCAGCGCGTGGCGTCGCCATCGCAAAAACGGAAAAATCGTCGGGGATGGAAACGCACACATCTGGCACCGTAGGAATGATGGCGTCATGCACTGCGGCCCTGGGCGCCGCCAGTGAACCGTCTTCACTGGCGATCTGCTTATCAGCGCACTTGCAGCTCTGATTTTGCCTGTCCGGCACCTTTTTGTTCTGCCCGGGAGCTGTCGGACAATGCGAACACGCAGGGATGGCGAGCGTCGAATTTTCACCCCCATTCACCACCGCAGCCGACTCCTTACCCCAACAACAGCAAAGAGGGACGGCGAAGATCGCCGCCAGAATCAATGCTGTGATGCGGTGGAGCATGTCAAAAGCTAGCGCCCAACCGAACGCTGCGCAAGTGGTGAAATACCGGACGGCATTCGCTCATTTACGAACGGCCAATATCTTGCTTAGGATCAGCCTAATGAAGTCACTCAATATTGGAATCATCGGCTACGGCTGGGTCGCTGGCGCACACATCGAAGCGATCAACGCTACTTCGCATGCGCAAGTGGTAGCCGTCACCTCGTCACGGCCTCTCGACAGCGCAGAGCTGAGCAGCCGCCACGGCGGTAAAATCGACACCTACACGGACCTCGCAGCGATGCTGGCCCGCGATGACATTCACGCAGTCTCGATCTGCAGCTACCCCAACCAGCACCGCGACCAGGCGATTGCTGCCGCCGCTGCTGGCAAGCATCTGATCATCGAGAAGCCACTGGCTCTCACTTTGGAACATTGTCAGGATATCGCCGCAGCGGTGAAGAGCGCGGGCGTCCATGCATGTGTCTGTTTTGAATGCCGTTTTTCCAGCCAATTCACCGCAACGAAGGCAGTGCTCGATCAAGGTCTGCTTGGGCAGGTGCACTACGGCGAGATCGACTACTACCACGGCATCGGCCCATGGTATGGCCAGTTCCGCTGGAACACGACCAAGGAAAATGGCGGCAGCAGCCTGCTCTCCGCCGGATGCCACGCGATGGATGCGCTGCTGCTATGCATGGACGGTGATGTGGAGTCCGTCACCAGTGCGGCGACGGGCTCGCGCAATGCCACCTTTGCCCAATACGAGTATCCCACCACCAGCGTCAGCATCATTCGTTTTGAGGATGGACGTGTGGGCAAAGTGGCATCGGTCATCGATTGTCTGCAACCCTACTACTTCCACACTCATCTGGTCGGCAGTGAAGGCAGCCTGCTCGATGACAAATTCCACTCAACGAAGCTGGGCACCGACAAGGCGGACTGGAGTAAACTGTCGATGAAGATGCTGGATTCCGGTGACGTGTCTGATCACCCGTATCAAACACAGTTCGAGGCCTTCTTTGCCGCCCTGAAAGAAGACAGGGAAATGGAACTCACCAGCCTGGACGATGCGATGCGCAGCTTTGAGGTCATCTTTGCGGCGGATCTTTCGGCAAAGGAGAATCGCACGGTGACCATTGCCGAGCTTCGAGAATGAGAGTTCATCCATTACCCCCATCTACCACCATGCTTGTTTCCCTGAAGCACCTCATGCTGTCCGGCACCGTTGCTCTGGCTTCGCTGCTGCCGCCTGCGACGACTGCCGGCGAGCGTATTCACAAATCCGAACGTTACCCGCAGTACTGGGAACACGGCGGAAAACCTGTTCTGCTCCTGGGAGGCTCGGACGACGACAACTTGTTTCAGCGCCCGGATCTCATCGCACAGCTGGACCTGCTGAAGAAAGCCGGTGGCAACTACGTGCGCAACACGATGTCGTGCCGCGATGATGGGAATGTGTGGCCGTTCGCGGCAACCGCAGATGGCGGCAAATTTGACCTCGCACAATGGAACCCGGAGTACTGGAGTCGCTTTGCAAGATTCCTCGAAGAAACGGAAAAACGGGGCATCATCGTGCAGATCGAAGTGTGGGCGACCTTCGATTTTTATCGCGACGTCTGGGCACGCAATCCGTTTAACCCTGACAATAACATCAACTATACCGCAGAGGAAACCGGCCTCCCGACCAAGGTGGACTCTCACCCCACCCAGAGGGGAAACAATTTCTTCTGGTCCGTGCCCAAGGAGCGCAATCAGGAAAACGTCCTGACATGGCAACAAGCATTCGTTGACAAGCTGCTGTCGATTTCACTTCCTCACGGCAATGTCCTCTACTGCATGGACAACGAGACATCCGTGACGCCCGAGTGGGGCTGGTTCTGGTCCCGTCACATTCAAGCTGCAGCGCAGAAGCAGGGGTTGCATGTGGAAACAACGGAAATGTGGGATCCGTGGGATCTGGCACACCCCATGCATAACGCCACATTCGACCATGAGGAGATTTACTGCTTTGTCGACGTATCCCAGAACAATCATCAGAAAGGTCAGGCACACTGGGACAATGCGCAGAAGCAGCGCACGCGAATCGCAGAAGCCGTCCGGCCATTGAACAATGTGAAGATCTACGGGGCCGACCGTGGCCGCTTCGGCAGCGATCGCGATGGTATCGAACGATTTTGCAGAAACGTATTCGGCGGCATGGCCTCGGCGCGCTTTCACCGGCCTGATTCCGGTCTCGGCCTCAACGGCAAAGCGCAGGCGGTGATCAAGAGCATGCGCATGGTGACCGATGCCATGGATCTGGTGGCGTGCGCTCCGCGCAACGATTTGCTCGGCATGCGCGAGGAGAACGAAGCCTATTGCTTTGCCAATGCCGGCACGGAAGCCGCGGTTTTCTTTCCAGATGGCGGTTCCGTATCACTGGACGTTTCGAAATTTGACGAGGACGAAACTGTTGAAGTCCGCTGGATGCAGGCACTCGACAGTGAATGGAAACCGATGCGCAGCATACCGCTCAAACCTGTGCACCCGCAGCTCGAACTCACCGCCCCTGGCAAAGGCTACTGGGTTGTGCTAGTGCAGGGAAAAGATTGATCACATGTTAGTCATCGCCACCCACAATGCACACAAAACGGACGAGATTCGCGCCATGCTCGGCGATCTCGCTGAACAGGTCACCGACCTTACACAGTTTCCAGACATAGCGCCTGCCGATGAAACTGGCACCACCTTCGTGGCCAATGCGACAATCAAGGCGCTGGCCGCGTGCGAGGCACTCCCCGCCGGAACGTGGGCACTGGCAGATGACTCAGGCCTGGAAGTCGATGCCCTCGATGGCGCCCCCGGAATCTACTCCGCACGCTACAGCGGCGAAGGCGCGACTGATGCCACAAATCGCGAAAAACTTCTGCGAGAGCTGGAAGCCGCACAAGCACGCGGCAAAGAACGCAGCGCCAGGTTCCGCTGCGTTCTGGTGCTGGCGCGGAATGGCGAAGTCGTCGCCAGTTGCGATGGCAGCGTCGAAGGAATCATCACTAATGAGGAAAAAGGCGACGGCGGCTTCGGCTACGATCCCCTGTTCGTGCCAGAAGGCCACTGCGCCACCTTCGCAGAACTTTCCGCCGACGTGAAAAACTCCCTCAGCCACCGTGCACGCGCGGTGGAAGCTCTGCGGCAAATCATTGCCGACCGAAATTTGTCGCTGAATTACGGGGAAGCACCTCACTCCGTCAATGCCTGACTTTTGTCAGGGAATCGGAACGCCACCAGGAAGGCAGCTTCCCAACCGGATCGTTCTGCTCACAAAAAGAGCCGGAACGGTTTCCCGTCCCGGCTCTTACGCATAACATTAAACAATGTTTAGTCCCTGCTACTCTGCGCGGACGCGATAGTAGACTTCATCCCCAGCCACTCCAGTATCCGTGAAGGACGTGGTGTCTCCGGCCTGCCCCTCATAACCATCCTGCAACTCTTCGAATTCACCGGTGACCAGTTGAGCGGGAGTTGCCCGTTCGATGGTGTAGCCGGCTCCCTCAATAGACTGGAAGGTGATCGTAACATTGGCTCCGGCCTTCACGATACTGGTGATCTGGAACGGCAACGCTCCAGAGCCGACTAGATTCTCTCCTCCCACCAGTTCCCATGTATCGGCATCAGCGTCTTCGAGGAATTCTCCCTTGGCAAAGTAGAGTTCCCCATGGTCGCCGCCGCCGTTTTCATACCAGAAGAACTCGACTGGATAGTCGCCCGCTGCGAGATTTGCCACTGCGCGGGTGTTACTGTCACCGGTCGGAGCCGGATGCACAACAGTGTTCGCAGCAAGAGGATCCAACTGACCGTTTCCGTTCACGCTCACGAATTCGCCACCCCATATACGGAGTCCGAAACCATCGTCAGAGTGCACACCGAAGGTGTAGAGCCCGCTTTCGGTAATCCGCAGCGTTCCTTTATACAAAACGATGAAGTTCTCTCCATCCCAAAGGCCGTCATCGCCAGATACAACTTCGTCTGGATAAGGCTCGTCGTCGATGAATAAACCGTTACCGCCTCCGAGATTGGCAACTTCCGCTGTCGTGTCGAAGACTTGTCCATTAAAGTCCGTATCATCCGCCTTCTGGATGATTTTGATTGCTCCCGCATTGGAACCGGGAGAGCCGGCACCCCAGATGTAACGCACGCCCCAGACACCAGCCCCGCCTTCCGGCCCGACCAACGGTGTATTGTAGGGTATCTCTGAATCCTTCACTTTTGCCTCGCCTTCACCCGAGCGAATGGCGCTGTTCCCATTCGTATCTTTCACAACAAGGTTGTAAGGGTGGATCGAACCAGGCAACCAGGCCGGGTCTGCCACGTAGGTGACTCGGATTCCTCCATCGATATCTTCTACCGTCGTTGTCACGACCATGCCATCGATAGTCACCACGATCGAATCTTTATCGACGGTTAGTCCTTCCTGATTGATCACCTCAAATGAGAGGCCACTTGTTTCACTCCTCAATCGGGAAACCACGAGAAGATTCACGCTACCGATATTCGAGAGTTGAACATCAGCGATCTGCATGCTGTTCGCATTTGCTGCGTCCTTCACCGTCGGGAAAATGACCAAATAAGTCGTATACGAAGCGCTATTACTGAAAATCAGCGACTGTGAATTCTCCTCAAGTAGCTCAGCATCTCCACCTGCATTACGCGTGCTTGGCAGCTCAAGATCGCCAGAAGTGATCAACTGGAAGTCTGCCATATCAAAGGGGCCTTCTCCTTCGATCACCTCATTCGTTCCATAGATAGCAAAGCTGGACGGATCGCGCGGCTCGGAATCGTTCGCCGCCCAAAGCTGGATCTGGTTCGCTATGCTGGCACCAGCAGCTGGCGTAACGATCACACCAGTATTCAATTTGGCGAAATTGAGGTACTTTTGCCCAACCCCGTCGATAGCGAACTCCGGGGCTTCTCCCCCAGGCCAGTTATTCGTATCTGCTGTAGTTCCCGCCAGACCAACTTCAAACTGCGTGCCGTCCGCGCTAAGGGCACCTCCAATGACAGCATCTCCCGGAGCAAAGATGGGCCCTAACTTGGCATCAGAATTCAACGAAGCGACACCGTCTGACATCACTTTTGCGATCTGATCATCGGTAAGAGCAGCTCCCCAGAGGCCGATGTCGTCGATCTCTCCGTCAAACCAGAATCCATCACCAAAATCCTGGCCGGCGCCAATGTTGAATGGCGTAGTGTCGTTGGGAGTAATGGTATCCTCAGACTCTGCGACCAGTTCGCCATCGACATACAGCTTCTTCATCTCTTCATCGGCGTCGTAGATGATGGTAACGTGCTGCCAGACACCCAACTCGACTGGATTGGGGCTGGGGAGCGTCTGCCAGTTTCCTGGATCCTCACCATTGCCACTCCAGAAAGTCCAGACTCCCGTGTCGGAGCTGTCGTAGATCAGATAGCCCTGGCTCGTTTCCCCTTCGGTCGCAAGATCATGGCGACTGGTGACAGGAGAATTCCATGCCCCGGCACCACCATTCGATTTGGCCCAGAGCGCAAGTGTGAAGCTCCCTTCAGGATTCAAGTCAGCACTCCAGTCGTGATGGATGACACTGCTTGTCCCGTTGAACGTTGCGGAAGTGCCCGTGTTGCCATTCGCTCCGGGTGAGCCAAACTCAACATCGATGGTATCGGTTGCGACAAATGCTCCGTCCGCAGAATTGCCATCAGCATCCAGCGGAAAGTGCGCGATCAGCGGCGGCCCTCCATTGCCTGCCGTAGCAACACCACCGAGGGTGACCAAGCCGGTCTCCGATGGGGTCTTGCCTCCGACGACGGCATGTGCCCCCCAACCGCCCCAGCCACTCTGGCCAGGAGAATCAAGATCACCGTCATTGATTGCGAAGCCGATCCCGAGTGTCACGCC
>JAGROY010000146.1 GCA_020439995.1 Verrucomicrobiia bacterium | reverse complement strand
GACGCCGGCGCGACCGCGGAGGACACCCTGGAGGGTGATCTGAGCGGATCGGTCGCGATGAGCGGCAGCATCGACAACCAGACACCGGGATCCTACGTGCTGACCTACAACGTCTCCGACAGCTCCGGAAACGAGGCCACCCCGGTCACCCGAACGGTGGTGGTCGACGACAACGATGCACCCGCGTTTGCCGACGCCACGGTTGCCGTCACGGTCGACGAAGCCACCACGGGCGTCATTTACCAAGCGGTCGCCCATGATCCCGACGATCCGTCGCTTGGAAACGGCCTGGGCTACCTGGCGCTGTTCCTCACCGATGAGGGAACCGGCGCGGGCGCGACCGACGTGATGGGCTCGGGGCTGACCTATTCCTTCAACGCGGCCCGCTGGGCGGTCGATCCGTCCGCGCCGGGCGGTGAGAACGTGCTGGATACCGGCGTGCAAGGGGACAATTCCTGGTTCACGGTGAGCGACTTCAATGTCACCAACGGCCTGACGGTTTCGGAGTGGCTTCGCTTCGACGACATTCAGGCTGATGGGTCCGGCCCACTGATCTGGCAGTTCGGTGACCTCAAGGTGGGAGTGGGGGATGGTTCTCTTGGTTTCCAAGGCGCGGGCGGGTTTAGCTTCTGGGACACTTCGCCCTTTGTGGACGGCGAGTGGACGCATCTCACTTTCAGCATCGATCCGTCAGGCGCGGCGGTCCTCTACGTGAACGGCGTGCAGTTTCTGGGCGGCCAGGTGCCCTTCGACGGCACCCTCACCGGCAACACCTTCGGGCACGACTGGGCCTCCGTTCTTGACGGCATCAGCGGCGCCCGCAGCGATCTGGCCATCATCGACGGCTCCATCAGTCCGGCCCAGGCGGGCAGGCTGTATCAATCCGCCTTGAACGGCCATCGGGACGACGTCCTGCACTACAGCCTCGGCGACGCGAATGACGAGGCGTTCTTCACCATCGACACCTACACCGGCGAACTCAGCTTGACCGCAGGGCTCTCTTACGAAACGCCGCAGGATGCCGACGGTGACGGCGTCTACGTGGTCCAGATCATCGCGACCGATTCCGAAGGGCTCAGTTCTTCGCAAACGGTCGAGGTCACGATCAACAATTCCAACATCGCGCCCGTCATCACCGGCACACTGGTGGATCCCATCCTAGAGGAGACCGGCTACTACGTTTACGACTTCACGGTGGCCGATGCCGACACGCCGGCCGGAAGCCACACGTTCCAGCTGACCGACAGCCGTTTCGCAGTCTCGAGCGACGGCGCGGGCGGCTACCGGGTGCACCGGCTTTCCGGTCACCGGTTCAACTACGAGGGCAACCCCGACTACGACTTCGACCTGATCGTGTCCGACGGGTTGGAGGAGGACCGCGTGAACATCGCCTTCACCCTTACCAACATCAACGACAACACCCCGGTGGTGACCTTCACCAGTGCTGGCCCCGTGACCGAAAACGTTCCCGGCGCGGTGCTGGGCACCATCGAGGTCACCGACGCGGACGGCCCGACCACCTTCTATTATTCGGTGCCCCCCAGCTTCGAGGTCGCCGCGGACGGAACCACCGTCAAGCTCAAGGACGGGGTGTCCCTCGACTACGAGGACAAGTCCTCGTTCTCCTTGGGCATCGTCGTGTCAGACAGGCCATTCTCGGACTCCACCGGCAATTGGGGCACTGCCAATCCGACCATTACTGTCCTCAACGTCAACGACGTCGCTCCGAGCAACCTCCAGCTCTCGGGCACCCAGGTGACCGAGAACGATCCCGGCGCGGTGATCGGCACGCTCAGCGCCAGCGATGCGGACGGACCGACCCTGAGCTTCTCCGTCTCCGACGCGCGCTTCGAGGTGGATGGTGCGAGTCTGAAGCTGGTCGATGGCGTCTTCCTCGACCGCGAGACCACCCCCTCCGTCACGCTGACCGTCACCGCCAGCGACGGCAACTTCGCGGACTCCGAGGACTTCACCATCACCGTGCTCAATATCGACGAGGGCGGACCGACCAACCTCGCCCTCAGCAACGACAGCATCCCGGAGAACAGCACCGGGGTGATCGGCACCCTCAGCGCCACGGACATCGATGGGGACGCCATCACCTTCTCCGAGAACGACGCCCGGTTCGCGATCTCCGGCACCACGCTCTCGCTGACCACCGCCATCAACCACGAAAGCCTCGCCGGCGGCACGATCGCCCTCGACATCACCGCCACCGCCGGCGGGGTGTCGACCACCGAGACTTTCCTGATCACCATCGAGGACGTCAACGAGAGGCCGAGCCTGACGATGACGCTCGGCCCCGCCATTGAACTCACCGGATCCCATCTCGGCCTCACGGTGCTGGAGAACGTCCGCCAGGTGACCTACGCGGATTCAGGCGATCCCGGAGCGGAACGCTGGCGGTTCTCGTTCCAACCTGCCGATGTGGATGGCGATGCGCTGACCTACGTGCTGGGCGGGGCGGACGCCGCGGCCTTCACGGTGGACCCGGCGAGCGGGGCGCTGAATTTCGTGACCCCGGCCGACTTCGAGGCGCCGGGCGACGCGAACGGCGACGGCACCTATGAGGTGACCGTTGCAGTCAGCGACGGCGAGCTGACGAGCAACACGATCTCGCTGGGCCTGGTCATCCTCAACACCGTCGACGAGGTGGACGCCACCGTGGTCGGTCGGCACATCTTCTACAACCAATCGGCGTGGGACGGCAAAGACGTCTCAGCCAACGTCGACGATGACCATGCCATCGCCACGGACAAGAGCGCACTGCTGCCAGGTGCGGTTGCCACAAGAGCCAACTACACCTCCTACTCCCGGGGCATCAACGGCATCATGGTCGACATCGCCGACCTCTTCGGCACGCCCACGGTCGCCGACTTCACCTTCAAGGTCGGCAACAATCAGGATCCCGGCACCTGGAGCGATGCTCCGGCTCCCGCCGGCATCTCCGTGCGAGCGGGAGCGGGGCTCAATGGCTCCGATCGCGTCACGATCACGTGGAACACCGGCGCCATCGTCAAACAGTGGCTGCAAGTCACCGTGCTCCCGACCGCCAGCACTGGCCTCGCCACCGCCGCCGTCTTCTACTTTGGCAACGCGGTCGGCGACACCCTCGACAGCGCGAACAACGCCGTGGTCAACGGCATCGACGAACTGGGCGTGCGCCTGAATCCTCGCACGTCCGCCAGCCTCGCCCCCATCGACGACGCCTACGACATCGACCGCGACCGGCTGGTCAACTCCGTCGACGAACTCCACGTCCGGCTCAACGCCACGACCTCAGGGACAATGCTGGTCAAGCTCGACCTGAGCGCCACCTCACCAGCCGCCCTCGGTCTCGGCGCTGCGGAATCGGGGGTGGCAACCGCCGTCCGCCAAATCCGCGAGCCAAGGCATCTGGAACCGGCTGCGGACACACTCCGCTCCGCTCCCGGAACCACCGGAACTGCCACCCCGCAGCGATCCACGCCAATGACGACGGTGCGGCTCGACGACGGCCGCATGGCCCTGGTCTTCGAACTCGGGGAGAGCGAACAATTGCAAACCAGCGACGACATGGCCACCTGGACCGACGTGGTCACCGATTCCCTCCCGGAAGGATGGCTCGCCGATCCAGACCGCGATTGGATCATGGTGCCTGCGCAGGGAGTCACGTCGTTTTTCAGGGTGCGGATGCTTCGTTAGAAAGACTTTGAAAGAGATGCGTATCCAAGCTGCGCCGGTCAAGAATACCACACGTTCTTCGTCAAGACCGACGCGCCCCGGCGGGTTCCTCCGCGCGACCTTCCAGCCAAGGCTGACGTTGGGTGAACGGCTCATCTACGTATTCACACGTAGGCTGAACTACGTATGTGCTCCGATTTACCTGGGGGCCCGGATCCGGCAGGGTATTCGCCAAACGAAAGGCTGTCCGCGCCACGAAGGTCTCCACCACCTTACAAATGATCCCCATGAAATCCATCTTTCTACGCATCCTGTTCGCCTTCCTGGCGGTTTCGATTGCTGCGGCCGAGCCTCCGGGCATCCTCAACTACCAGGGCCGCATCAATGTCGATGGCAGCCCCTTCAACGGGGCCGGGGCCTTCAAGTTCGCGCTGGTGGACGCCGGCGGAACCACGACCTACTGGTCCAACGACGGCACCAGCACCGCCGGCGATGAACCCACGGATGCCGTCTCGCTCACCGTGAACGGCGGCCGCTACTCGGTCGGGCTGGGTGACACCACCCTCGCCAACATGAGCGCCGCGATCCCCGCCGCCGTCTTCGCCGACAACACGGAGGTCTTCCTGCGCATCTGGTTCGACGACGGCGTGAACGGCTCGCAGCTCCTCTCGCCCGACCAGCGGCTCGGCTCGGTCGGCTATGCCCTCACCGCGGGTTCCGTCGATGCCGCAAACGTCACCGGCACCCTGGGCTCCGGCCAGTTGCCGGCGGAGGTCGTGCTGGACGGGGCGAGCAACGTGACCCTCTCGGGCGCCTTCACCGGCGACGGCTCGGGGCTCACCAGCCTCGACTCGGCGAGCCTCACCGGACCGCTCGCCCTCAGCCCCTTCTCTCTCGATGGGCTGCTGGGACAGATCGACGATGGGGGCTATGCACTGGACGTGGCCGTAGCAGGAAGCTATGCCTACCTGGCCAACCGGGAAGACGGCTTGCGGGTGTATGATGTTACGGACCCTGCCAATCCGTTCAATGTGGCCCATGTCGCCATTGGCACCGGGGAGGGCGACGCATACGGCATCGCGGTGTCGGGTAGCCACGCCTATCTCGCCAGCTATGACGACGGCCTCCGCGTGGTCGATATCTCTGTCCCGGGCGCCCCCCGCGTCATCAGCCAGATCGACACCGGCGGACTTGCCAGAGATGTCGCCGTCTCGGGCAACTACGCCTACGTCGCCAACGATGCCGATGGCCTGAGAATCTACGACATCACGGATCCTTTCAACCCGGCGAGCGCGGCGCATCTCGACGACGGCGGACAGACCAGGGATGTCGTCGTCTCGGGCAATCACGCCTACGTCGCCAACGACGGTGACGGTGTGAGAATCTACAACATCACCACCCCCACCGCTCCACAATCGGTTGGCCACATCAGCAACAGCGTCACTGTGCTAAGCGTCGCGGTGGCCGGAAACTATGCCTACGTCGCCTATGCCAACGATGGACTGGCGATCTACGACGTCAGCAATCCCGCCAGTCCCGTCCAGGCCGGCGGTGTGGCCGGCATCGGAGCCGTGCTCAACGTCGCGGTGACCGAGCGCACTGCCTACGTCGCCAGCATCGAGAACGGTCTTAGCGCCTACGACATCAGGGATCCCGCCAATCCTGTCCTACTCAACCAGGTCAACGATAGCGGGAATCCTTTCGGGGTGACCATCTCCGGCCATCACGCCTACCTGGCCAACGGGCTCGGCGGCCTGTGGATCTATGCCTTGTCCAGCTCCGTGTCCGCCGGCGGCTTTACCGGCGACGGCTCCGGACTGACCGGGATCGATCTCGGTGCCCAGGCCGCCAAGCAGTCCCTAAGCTTGGGCGGCAACGACATCGCCGGCGCGGGCACGGTGACCGCCACCGCCTTCGTCGGCAACGGTTCAGGGCTGACCAATGTGCCGGGCGACGACCTCGGCGATCACACCGCCACCGAGGCGCTCAAGCTCGACGGCCACTACCTCTCCGGTGACGGGGATCCCGAGGGGGTGTTCGTGGACTCCGCCGGCAAGGTCGGCATCGGCATCGATGCGCCGGTCGCGAAGTTGGAGGTCGGCGGAGATCTCCGGCTCAATGCCGAAGACCCTGAGATCGTCTTCTACGACGCCTCGAATGCCGCGCGCAAGTCGTCCATCGAGACCGTGTTCGAAGGAGGAACGTCCATTCCGCCCAAGACCGCGGCCGACCAGAAGATGCACTTCAAGGTGTCGAACAACTCCGGCCAGAACATGACGCGGGTCATGACCTTGCGGGGTGATGGCAGGGTCGGCATCGGCACTTCGGATCCCCTGGCCAAGCTCGACATCGCCGCCACCGGGAACGGCGAGAACGTGCTGATGCTGTCCACCGAGCGGGCCTGGGTGTTCCAGCAGGAGGGCACCGGAGATTTTGCCTCTCTCCGTCTGCGCAACTACGCCGGGGGAGACAGGCACCTCAGCATCGACACCGACGGCCAAACGAAGTTCCGCACTCAGAACGGCAGTGCCGTCACGATGACGGTCGACCATGACGCCGGAAACGTCGGGATCGGTACCACGACTCCCGTGAACGGGAAACTGCAGATCGCCGGACATTCGGGCTCGGTCGACCTCCCCTACGGGTATCTGAACAGTGCCGGTAACACCGGGACGGCCTCGGGACAAAGCGCCTACTCCATCTACGCCACCAACCGGGTCGCCGCCCAGGAATTCCGCGCGCACTCGGACGAGCGCATCAAGAACATCCGGGGCACCTCCGATGCCGGGGAGGACCTCCATACCCTGATGGGGATCAAGGTGACCGACTACACCCTGCGCGACACCGTGGCGATGGGCGACGCCCCGCAGAAGAAAGTCATCGCCCAGCAGGTGGCCAAAGCCTACCCGCAGGCGGTCACCACCAACCTGACCGAGGTGGTCCCGGACATCTACCGGCGCGCGGAGCTTGCGGACGGCTGGGTGACGCTCGCCACCGACCTGAAGCCGGGCGAGAAGGTGAAGCTGATCGGCGAAGCGCACAGCGGCGTCTTCGAGGTGCTGGCGGTGCGCGAGGGCGCTTTCCAGGTGGACTGGGAGCACCGGGGCGAGGTGTTCGTTTACGGCCGCGAGGTGGACGACTTCCACACCGTCGATTACGAGGCCATCGCGATGCTCAATGTCAGCGCGACCCAGGAGCAGCAGCGCCTCATCGAACGGCAGCAGACTGAGATCGCTTCCTTGAAGGGCGAGCTCGAGTCCTTGAAGGAACTCGTGTCCGCCCTGGCGACCGGGTCGAAGAAGGACGAGGCCAAGCCCGTCGTGTCCCGCTGATCCTGAACCACCATCAATAGACCCATGTTTACGATGAAATTCTCAACCTGGATCCCACGCTGCATCGGCGCTTTTGCCCTCCTCGCATCCCTGTCCGCCGTGCACGGGCAGGTCCGCAGCAGCACCAACTACACCATCGTGGCCGAGACCCAGGACGGCGGTGGTCGGACCGCCAGTAGCGCGAACTATTCGCTGGCGGCAGGATCGGTCGAGCCGGGTGCCACCGGGACGTCCGTGAGTTCGGCCTACTCGATCCAGCACGGTTTCATCAACGCGGAGGTGGTGGCCGTGGGTGTGATCGTCGAAGGCCGTTGGGTCTTCTACAACCACTCGGCGTGGGACGGCAAGGACGCTTCGGCCAACGCTGGCGACGACGACGCTATCGCCACGGACAAGAGCGCGCTGTTGCCCGGTTCGCTGGCCAGTTTTGCCAACTACACGTCCTATTCCCGGGGCATAAACGGCATCATGGTCGACATCGCCAACCTCCCGGGCACGCCTGTTGCATCCGACTTCGAATTTCAGACCGGCAACGACCATGACCCGGCGGGTTGGGCGGACGCTCCGGTGCCCGCGAGCATCACCGTGCGTGAGGGTGCCGGGCTCAACGGTTCCGATCGCATCACCCTGATCTGGAACGGAAACAATCTCAACGCCACCGTCGATGCCAACGAAGCCGTCGCCAAGGCGTGGCTGCAGGTCACGGTCAAGGCCACCGTGAATACCGGCCTCGCTGCGGACGACGTCTTCTACTTCGGCAACGCCATCGGCGACACCGGCGACAGCGCCAACAACTCCGTCGTCAACAGCATCGACGAACTCGGCGTGCGCCTTAACGCTCGCACCTCCGCCAGCCTCGCCCCCGTCGACGATACCTACGACATCGACCGCGACCGGCTGGTCAATTCCGTCGACGAACTCTACGTCCGCCTCAATGCCACCACCTCCGGGACGATGCTCGTCAAACTCGACCTGAGCGCGTCCTCGTCGGCGTTGGCCGTTTCCGGCCTCGGCGCGGCGCAAGCCACGGAAGGAGCCACGAACCAGACCCGCGAGCCAAGGCATCTGGAGACCGATTCCGCCACGCCCGGCTTCGGTCTCACCGTCGCCAACCAACCCGAAATCCATCGAGGCACTCCAGTGACGATGATGAGGCTCGATGACGGCCACCTGGCCCTGGTCTTCGAACTCGGGGAGAGCGGACAATTGCAGACCAGCGACGACATGGGCACCTGGAGCGACGTGGACACCGATTCCCTGCCGCAAGGATGGCTCGCCGATCCAGACGGCGCTTGGATCATGGTGCCTGGGCAGGGAGTCGCGTCATTCTTCCGTATGCGATTACGTGAGTGAATCCCACCTCTTTCACCACACCAGTTCATGAGAACAGTTCTTTCCATTAGCGTGATGTTGCTTCCTGTGGTCGCGACGCTACTCCCACTCGGAGCGCAGGCCGCTCTCGTGATCTCCGGCGGCAGCATCGAACTCGAGCCTGACACGCCCGATCAGGCATTCCCGATCCAGGTTTTCAATTCGGGTTCGCCCCTCCCGGTGAGGGGACTGCAACTGAACATCGAGATTGGCGACAGCGCTTCGCAGATGGCGCCGGTCATCGCCGATGTTGAGCTTCTTTCGGGAACCGTGTTCGAGACCGACAATACCGGCCAAGGCGGCGGCATGGACACTTCCAGCCGCTTCGAGGTCTCCGTGCTGGAGAACCCACGGGCCCCCATCCCCGAGCTTCCATCGGGCGATTCGCTGGCGGCCACCATTGTATTCGACACGACGGGACTCTTCTCAGGGAGCTGGCGCCTGGAATTCACGACTCCTGCAGGACCGACAGCCTACCTCGGCGAATCGGGGAGACCTGAGGACGCTCTGCTTGTTCCCGGATCGGTAACCATCCGCGAGAATCAACCCGCTCCCTGGCAACCCGCTCCCCGACTGGTCTGGAGCGAAGGCACCCGATACTTCGAAATGACGGTGCCGGAAGCAGTCTCCATCGAGGCATCGGCAGAGCTTTCCACAGATTCCTGGAGAATCCTCGACGGCGCAGAATTCATCCGCATCGGCCCAACCACCGTGCGCATTCCTGTCGATGCGCCATTCCACTTTTTCCGTTTGGGTCTTAATGATTCAAGAGGACACTAATTTAGTAATTTAGGTATCTTAACAATCAATCTATAGAAACCAAATGTGCATCTATCCAAAGACCAGAGAGGCTTCCGCGCTTGTTGCCTGCATGTTCGCCATGCTTTGCGCCACTGACGTGGTGAATGCCGCGTTGAGCATCACGGTGGGTAACATCGACCTCCAGCCGAACCAGAGTGGGCAAACTGTCAGTTTCTTCGTCAACAACACGGATGCCAGTACGGATGTCGGGGTAGGCTCATTTCGCATCCAAGTGGTAGATGGCGAGGACACCACAACCGCTCCCACGATTACCAGTGTCGATGCGATCACCGGCACCCCCTTTGATGGGATGAACACAGGAGAACTTGGGATGGCGACTGGAGTCAGACGATGGGAATCCTCCCTTACTGCGTTTCCCTCTGCAGTTCCGTTTTTGAATGGAGACCTGATCGCCACCGTCACCTTTGATACAACAGGCTTCTTTTTCGGCGACGGTCCCTTCAGCGTTTCCCTTACATCGACCGGACCCGGGGGGCCCTATCCGACTGAATACCGGGACGGATCAAACAATCCCATCTTCCCGACCCTCACTGACGGACAGATCACGATTGTTCCCGAACCGTCGACGTCGCTGCTCCTCGCCCTTTCCATGGGCGCAGCTTTCTTCCGCCGCCGCCGGTGATGACAAGAGCACGATCGCACATTCCCCACGCGTCGCCTCTGTCGACCAGGGAGGCCAAGAGTGGCAAAGCGCAGAAGGTCGCAAAGACGGCAGTTCCCATTGCCAGAAGAGCCCGCAGGAAGCAATGTCCGGCATTTTCTCCCAGGGAAGAATTCAGTCACGACGAATCTGAACTCGCGGCGTGGGGGGCGACAAGCGTCGCAAAGAATCCGTTGGACACCCGGCTTGCGATTGGTTCGGCAATCGTGATTGCCGCCCTCATCGGGGCGTTGCTCTCGTTTTCCAGACCAGATCATACCACGGATGCAGGCATCCCCCCGCGCAAAGAATTACCAGAGCTGACGACATCCCTTGACATGCGGACATCCATCGAGCTCTTTCTGGCTGCGGAGTCCGTTGAGGAAAGGCTTACGTTGGTGCGGCACCCTGAAGAAACGGCACCCCGCATGAAGGAATTCTATGAGGTGCGTGGCCACGACCCTCAAACGATTCTCCAGTTGGGCTCGAGGCTGCATCGCGACACCGCGTTCGGTCTCAATCTGGTCTGGGTCGACGTCGAGTTGGACGACGGCCGATGGCGCACGGCAACGTTTGAAGAAACCACAGGAGGACTAAAACTGGATTGGGAGCAATGGGTGCTTTTCCAACCCATGCCATGGGAGGAGTTCGTGGAGAAAGGAAGCAACGAAGCCAAGGTGTTTCGGGTAAACGTCGAGCGAAGCGACTACTACAACTTCGACTACGCGGAGGAAGATCGCTTCGACTGTTTCAAGCTAACCGATCCACTGCGCAGCCAATCCTGTTGGGCTTACTCGTCAAAAGGCAGTGAAGCGAGCGCTCTGATCGAGAGGCTCTTCGAACGGGAAGGCCGCACGTTTCCCGAACACGATGAACAGAACACGGGCACGGACAGGGATGGCGCCTTAGAGAGCAAGGATATGCTTACGGCCCCGGAAGGAGAACCGTTAGAGGTCAAAGTGATGCTTCGGCTTCGACTTGCCGAGGGAGCGGTTGAACGAGCCCGCAGTCAGGCGGCGATTGACGAGGTTGTTTCAGATTCCTGGTTCGTTCCGCTACTGCCAGAATGACGCCTGGCGCAGGATTGCTTTCGTGACTGTGAGCTAAGGTTCTGCACGCGGCAGGCGGATGAGCTGGCCATACTGCGCCCGCCGGGCTTCATCATAAATCTGCTCCTGCAGTGAAAGGTCACGTATTTTGTAAAGAAACGTGCTGCCGTCTCGCCGTGCCAGCAATACATCTGGCACATCCACCTCCACCGAAACGACCTTGGTTTCGAGCATCTTCCCTTCGCCATTCGTAAATGTTCTGAAGACCTCTTCTGCCACTGCCTGCACCTGCCCAACTACGGCACTCTGTGTCAAGGCTACTAACAATATCACCAGGCAAATCCCTCTTCCACCGCATTGAATCATATAATGTGCAAATCGTACCGTCATTTCCTGCTGCATTCCAATCGCGATTAGAAATCAATCTATCTCTGCTCTTTGTCTCCTCAATGGAATCGGTTCCAGTTACATCCGCCCGGACTATCCGGTTAGCTCAGTTTTGAAGCTCCAATGCCTGCTCGTGTTCGGTAATGTGATCCCGGGGAGGCGGGAGGTTGCCAGTGTTTCCTGTAGGAAGGAATCCCCTGCTGGCATAGAGGGCGATCGCGGGAGCATTGCCATCGGCCACATCGAGAAGGATCCGAGTGCTGCCATTGCTGCGTGCCCAGGCGATAACGGCATCGACCAAGGCCCCGCCAATGCCGCGTCCTCGTGCATTGGGCGCTACCCACATGGAGAACAAACCAACCGTTTCAACTATGCCGTTCCATCGTGAGCCAACGACGAGCCCGACATCGTCACCATTTGCATTGCAGGCGAGAAAGGTGGCGCTTGCGGTGTCCCCAAGTCGGTCGCGCCAATGGCTCAATGGTCGTGCTTGTGTCTCGGCCAGAGTCGCTCCAAACGCATCGGGAGCATCTGCCAGTGCCCGCAGACGCACTTCACGAAACCGTTGCCAGTTTTCAGGGACGAGGTGCTCGATCGAATGATTGCTCACAGCCATGAGCTTCCGTGCTGAAGTGGGCAATTCAAGAAATGAAATCGCGGGAAAAGTGCGACGGCACTGGTATTTAGTATGGCCAAGCGGCGACCATTCGCTACAGCATCGGCCACATGAGCGATTCCCCATCAAAAGTGCGACTTGCGATTATCGGTGCTGGCAGTCGCGGCACCGGGTACGCGAGTTTTGCCGAAGCCCATCCCGACCGGGTAGCTGTCACCGCAGTGGCCGAGCCGAATCCCCGGCGACGCGAGGCGCTGGTCGAGCGCTTCGGCATCCCTGCAGAGAACGTTTTCACGCACTGGGAAGACCTGGCTGCCTGTGAAGACAAAGTGGCGGACGCAGTGGTCGTTGCCACTCAGGATCGGCAGCATCGTGCGCCGGCGATTGCACTGGCGCAGGGGGGTTACCACATGTTGCTGGAGAAACCGATGGCTCCCACGGAGGAGGACTGCCGGGCCATCGTGGCCGCAGTGAAAGAAGCGGGCATCCTGTTCGCCGTCGCCCATGTGATGCGTTACACCCGCTACACCACGGCGCTCAAGCAGCTCATCGACTCCGGCCGCATCGGCGATGTGATCACCGTCCAGCACCTCGAACCGGTCGGCTTCTGGCACCAGGCGCACTCGTTTGTCCGCGGCAACTGGCACAGCGCCGAGCAGTCGACGTTCATGTTGATGGCGAAATCCTGCCACGACCTCGACTGGTTGCGTTACATCGTCGGTAGCCGATTCCGTGCTGTTTCGTCCTTTGGCCGCCTCAGCCATTTCACTCCGGGGAATCGGCCAGCGGGTGCTGCAGAGCGCTGCCTGGACTGCGCTGTGGAGGCGGATTGTGCCTACTCGGCGAGCCGCTTCTACCTGGGACATCTGCAAAAGGGAAACACTGGCTGGCCAGTGGATGTCATCACTGGAGATCCCAACCCTACCGAGGAATCTGTGCGCGAAGCGCTGCGAACCGGGCCCTACGGCAGATGTGTTTACTCGGGCGACAACGATGTGGTCGATCATCAGGTCGTGAGCATGGATTTTGAGAATGGCGCGACGGCCTCGTTTACGATGACAGCGTTCAACGAAGCCGGGCCGCGCCGGACGGGAATTTTTGGAACGCGGGGGGAAATCCGTGCAGATGGGGTCAAACTTGAAATCTTTGACTTCCTTACGGGCAAGACCGAGACCATCGACACCGATGCCCAAGCCGATGTGGAAGGGGTGCTGCAGGGGCATGGCGGTGGCGACTATGGGTTGATGCGGGCGTTTATCGATGCCGTCGCGGCGGGGGACGGGTCGCCCATTCTCTCCGGTCCAGATGCTACCCTGGAAAGCCACCTGGCGGTTTTCGCCGCGGAGTCGGCACGAGATTCTGACCAGGTCGCACGGCTGATTCCTTGATGTAAATCGATGCCGGTACCTCGCATCCGATGCTTGCTATCTGAGTGAGGTTCCACGATAATGAAAAGTAGTAAAATATTTCTCCGTGCCTTGGCATGGTATCCGCTCCACCTAGGCACGCTCTTCGGATGCGAAGTCACAAACCAGAAACAGACACATGAAGAAAGTAGAAGCCATTATTAAGCCTTTTAAACTCGAAGACGTCAAAGAGGCGCTCTCCGAGATTGGAATCCAAGGTATGACCGTCACGGAAGTGAAGGGATTTGGACGCCAGAAAGGACACACTGAGATCTATCGTGGCAGTGAATACACTGTCGATTTTTTGCCAAAAGTGAAGATCGAGATCGTCGTCGACGATGCTCAGCTCGATGCGGTGAAAGACGCGATCCTGAAAACCGCTAACACCGGCAAAATCGGTGATGGCAAGGTATTCGTCAGTTCCATTGAGGAAGCGATCCGTATCCGTACCGGTGAGACCGGTGCTGGAGCAATCGCGACTTCTGACTCTGCCGCCTAAGTCAGAACGATCGCGCGTTTCCTGCAACAGACGTTGGCCAGATAGCTGCCTGTGACGACGATACATCGAGCCTGAAAGGGCTTGCCGGATGCCTCCCATTCGGCCTCAACACATCCATGATCTCAGCAAAAACGCCGGATCTCCCTCTTCTGGGAGCCCCGGCGTTTTTCTTTTTTGAAGTAGGGCAGCGGCATCACTCGTCTGTTTCTGGCGGCAGTGCGGTGATCTTTTGCCAGATCTTCCGGGAAAGCCCGGTGGTCAGCTCTTCGATTTCAGTGACTGCGGCGACGGTTGCCGGGTCATCAAAATCCTTGAGATACAGCGCCGCGATTTTGCCCGTAAGCGAGAGCATCTCACTGCAGTAGTCGAGATAGCGGCGGAGCAGAAACGGCGTGAGTGTAACAACGGGCGACGATGCGGTGGTCACCAGGTTTTTGTTCAGCACCCGGTGGGGATCCTTGGTCAGCTGATGCATATCGATGACATGGGCAATCGATCGCAGCTGGTGGATGATGCGCGAAACGCGGTGGCGCTTGATCGTCGTTTCCAGCCGCACCAGAAAGAACACACCGATGGCCAGGTAGACCAGATCCTGGATGATGTTCTGAACGATATCGACAAAGTTGGGCAGCAGGAAGGCCTCGTCCGACACACGAATGTTCACGACTGAAAGGATTGTGAGTGCTGCGACGATGAGCAGCAGCAGCCCGGAAGCAATGCGCAGCGGCCAGATCGGCCTGCGGATCGCGGCCAAGTGGGCCGTTGATTCAGCACAGACTTCCTCAAGCGTCCGGCACACTCCCCGGAGGCCTGCGTCCGGAAAGCGTTCGGCAACGCGACGTCCCAAGGCTCGCACCGTCTTTAACACGGCATCGGCATCCAGTTCAGAGTAAGATTTGCTCATGCGATGCGGCAGCGTTCCTGAAATAGCGGATCACTTCAATCAAAACTGGTCATTTCAGGCCGCTTGATCCAGAATAGCAGCATGTCGAAGGAAAGGGTGAATCGCATCTGGCTCGTCAGCGTTGGAATCGGGGCCTACATCTTGGGATTGTTGGCCACGCGGGTGTGTGAAGATCGTCAGGAAGCGCCGGAACCTGCGCCGGTGCAGATCCAGGCAAATGTCGTCGCGCCAGTTGCAGCAAGTTCCGTTCAGGACGACTCAGACTTAGCCAAAGCGCAGAAGCGCGATCCCAGAGAACGCATTCCGTGGGCCGAGTGGACAAAACTTTACGAAAAGGCTCCCACATCAGAACAATTGGAGCAGTTTGTGGAAGCGCGCGGCAGGAGCGCAGAAAGTCTCGTGGCTGCAGCGAGCTTCGGAAAAGAGGGAGCCGTCTGGCTGAAAGAAGCAATGAAAAAATTTCCGGACTCGCGGCTCGTGCAGATGACCGCGCTGACTTCAGATTCCAACCTGACTGCCAACGAGAGGATCACCTGGGCAGAGAGACTGAAGCAGTCGATGCCCGACAATGCCGTGGCCAACATCCTGGCTGCAACCGCAAAAGCCGCCACGGGTGATCTCATGGGCTCGCTGGATGAACTCCGGGCCGTGTCGGAGCAGCGGAAATTTGATGATCTCAAATCGACGCTCGCACTGAACCGCACGGAAGCGCTGCTCCATGCGGGTTTCAACTACCCAGAGGCACGTGCACTTGGGCGTCCCGACAATGCAGGGCAGTTCACGATGCAGGTTCATGAAACCGCAAAAGCTCTCAAGAGCGAGTTCATCCCCACTCTCACCGGAGATGCCAGGGACGAGGCGATCGCACTCGGTCTGGCATTGGGGAATCGCCTTTCAGAGGGCGACGGATCGGGTGACCCCGCCATTGAGTTGATGGGGATGTCAGTAGAACAAATGTTCCTGAGCGCCATGAATCCCGACGAACGGCCTCCATTCCTGGAGATGAGTGTAGAAGAAGCAAAAGCCAGCGTGCTTGCCCAACGGAAGGTTCTTCTGGAGAACGTCCAGAATCACAGCGGACTGGATTCCGACATCTCCGAGTATGAGTTGCTGCAGTTCTTTGACCGGGCGGAGCTGTTGGGCGCACCCGCAGCGCTCGAGTGGATGAAACAAACCCGAACTGCAGAGAGTGAATCCACGAAGTAGCCCCCCAGTGAGATGATTTGGCTCCTTCCAATTGAACGGGCTGGCCCAAACTAACCCTCGAAGACTTCGAACGCGCCGTCTCTTCGGACAAAAAGCACGGGGGTCAGGGTGTAGGCTCCGTTTGAGGAGGCGTTGCCAGCAGCGTGGCGGACGCGGGCGATACCGTCCGTGTTCTCGCTGCCGGTGACGAGCAGGAGGTCGCGGGTGGGAATGGCGACGACGTAGTCGCCTTCGACTTCCAGCACCTGAGATTCCCAGAATTCGTCGAACAACAGGAAGCTGGCCTCGTAGTTGCCGCCGGCGCTTACCAGATAGACACCTTCGCCGCCGTGCACTTCCACTTCACCCTGTAGCAGGGTGGTGAGATTTTCGATCGCCTGGAGGCGCAGACGTTTTTGGTCGATGCCGAGCATCTCCAGATTGGTGGTGTTGAGATAGCGAATGTTGTGAGGGCTGTCTTCCGCGTAGACGACATCGAGTTCGGAGTTAAGCGATTCGTGCACGGGAACGGGGAAGGGGCGTGGCGATTCGGCGTCGCTCTCTTCTGAGCCCTCTGATGGCTGCGCACTGTTGCTGTGGGATGCAAGTGACTCGGCAAGATTCTCCACCCAGGCCTTGTCTTTGACCACTGGCACGATGCGCTGGAGATCGATGGTATCGGAGACGCCGTTGGCGATGAGATCCAGGTGGGACGCGATAAAGCCGTCGATCACCTCGTCGCGGGCGGTGGGATTTTGCAGGTAAACGGAGTAGGCGTTATCGAGAAATGCTTTGCGGGGATTCTCGCCGCCGTCACCGGTTTCGAGTTCCAGCTTGCCGGTGACTTGCACTACCAGCGCGGGACACGCCAACTGGAGGCATGCGGAGAACAGGCTGGTGAAGGCTTCGGGAGTAAGAACAGCGAGTTCTTCTTCCGACACACCATGGTGCCCGAAGTTGGATGGAGCGTTGCGCTCTGACATACGTCGAGTTCAACCGCTCAGCAGCCAATCGGCAAGCGCAATCGGTTGGAAGCCGGTAAAAAGAACGTGCGATTTTCTTTAATCGAAGCGCCGAAATTCACTGTTCGTTCAGAAACCCTGTCAGCGGACTGGTGGCCGATGCGCTGAAGGATTCTTCTGCGAGCCCAATCTCGTAAGCGCTGCGACCGGCTTCGGTAGCGGCCTTGAAGGCCTGCGCCATGCGGCAAGGATCGGCTGCAATGGCGATGGCGGTATTCACAAGCACGGCGTCGGCCCCCATTTCCATGGCGAGGGCAGCGTGGCTGGGGGCACCGATTCCTGCATCGACCACGACGGGGATGGTGCTCTGTTCAATGATGATCTCGATCTGCCGCCGTGTTTCAATGCCGCGGTTCGATCCAATGGGCGCGCCGAGCGGCATGACCGTCGCCGTGCCAATGTCTTCCAGCCGCTTCGCCAGCACTGGATCTGCATTGATGTAAGGAAGCACGACGAAGCCTTCCTTCACGAGGATCTCGGCGGCCTTAAACGTTTCGATCGGATCGGGTAAAAGGTAACGGGGATCCGGATGGATCTCAAGCTTCACCCAGTTCGGGAGTCCGGCAGTGACGGCGAGGCGTGCCAGCCTGACGGCTTCCTCGGCATTCATTGCGCCGCTGGTGTTCGGCAGTAGCAGATACTTTTCGCGATCGACGAACTCAAGGATGTTCGCGTAAGGATCGTGTTGCCCCGAGAGATCTGCACGGCGCAGGGCCACGGTGACGATCTGTGTGCCGGAGGAGGCGAGGGCATCGCGCATCGCTTCGTTGGAAGAGAACTTCCCAGTGCCGAGCAGGAGGCGGGAAGTGAAGGTGCGGTCAGCGATGCGAAGGGATGAATCGGACAATGTGAGTGTCGGTTGCCGCTAGAGACTTACTTGCTGGAACAACTCCTGGAGCCGGACTTGAATCCCGATGTAGAAGTCGCCGAACTCAGCGTAACGTGCGCTCACTTCATCGAAGCGCATCTCGTAAACGATGCCTTTTACGTCGAAGGTGTCTTTTGCGAAAAGGGTTACGCCCCACTCGTAGTCATCCAGTCCAGTGGAGCCGGTGATCAATTGGCGGATCTTCCCTGCCCACTGGCGGCCGATGGCGGCGTGTCCGGCCATGAGCTGGCGGCGGGTTTCGAAGTCGAGCGAGTACCAGTTGTCCGCACCGCTGCGGCGTTTGGTCATGGGGTAGAAGCAGAACACTGGCCAGTCCGGCATGTTCGGATAGAGGCGGTCTTTGCCGTATTTTTCCATGCGGGCATTGAACTCTGCGATTGCCGTATTGAATTCATCAGAGCCCTCTACCAGGCCGCGCTCGGTCCTCAGCGTCTCGCCGTATTGTTCGGCACTGGTGGTATACTCGCTGCGCTCGGTCATCGAGAAGTAACTGTAGATCGGCACTAGAACGTCCGGCCCCATGGAGATTGTCAGGCGCTTCTCGAAGGCGTTGGCATCGCGAAGATCCGGGGTGAGCAGCATGAATCCAATGTCTGCCCGCGGTGTGAGCATGCTGAACATGAGCAGCTGCGTGTTCGGGTGCTGCCGGAGTTCTTGCACCAGCCGGGTCAGCGCTGTCTTGCGCTCCACTTGCTCTTCAGATGTGAGCATCGACCACTGTGAGCGATCGATCTGGTAAAAAAGATGCAGCACATGCCAGCCCTCCGCCGGGGCGAGCGATTCGTCTATTTCCGGGATGGTGTCGGTGGTCGCGGGGGCGGTTGTGGATTCACTCATAGACCGATAACATGCCTGTACAGGGTAGAATTCAAGGGGCAATCGCTCAATTCGTCAGCACACTGCCGTGCCGCTACTCTGCGGCAGGCGCAGAAGCGGGCGATTCTGCTTTTTCTTCTCTGGTGCGCGCGTCTTTTGCAATTTCGAAGTAGGCGAGGCGCTTGGAGTCTGAGCTGCCGTATTCTTTGGTCTCCACGATCTCAATGGTCCAGTGCTTCTTCTGCTCCAGACTGATGTAGGAGCGAAACTCCGGCTCGAAGGTGAACCCTTTGGTCGAAGTGAACGTGAACCGGTTTGGCCCGTCCTGCCTGCCCTCATTTTCACGGACGGACAGCTGGCCGCCGCTCAGGCGAAGATTCCCTGCGTCCGCAGACATCGCACCGGAGGGATCCTGAAAGAGCACGCTCAGGAAACCGTCGCTGCCGACTGCCTCCACCTCAATGGTGACTTCCGGGATGATGATTTCTGATTCGTGCGCGCGGTCGGTATCGACCCTCCTGCGCCAGTAAGAGTCGATCGATGTCACTTTGAAAAGATTTCCTGCTGCAGGCACTTCCGGCACGAAGTCGGGACGATCGAGCCCTTCTCCCCAGTCCTGACCGTACATCCATGTCAGTAAGGTTGCAGCAAGACCAACGAGAATGGCCAGACTCGCAGCGAGTCCGATGTAATCGGCCAGTCCCAGCGACTTCAGCCAGGGTTCCTTTTTCTTTTCGTCCTTGGCTGGCTTCTTAGGCTCCGCTCCCTCTTTTACGCGGATGAGTCCATCCTTCGTGCGTTCTGCACCTTCCAGGTCTTCCGGACGAAACTCCTTTTCCTGCTTCGCTGGCGCTGGCTCTCGTTTCCTCTGCGGCCGTTCGGGCTCAGGTGCGGGCTCCTCTGCAGCTACTTCCCTTCGAATTTTTCGGCGAGGCGCGGGTTCCGGTTCTGGTTTCCGTTCTGGTGCAGGCTGATCCTCGGCGGGAACCTGCTTGCGTGAGCGCACTGGGCGGGACACGGGTTTCTCCACTGGCGGTTCTGGAGCAACGTTCTCTTCAAACACATCGTCATCATCGTCGAACGGATCGTCGAGAAGGTCATCCCACTCGTCCATCGGCTCGTCGTCCGGCTGTTCCCTATCGGAAGGTTTTCTTTCGTTCGCCATAAGACGCCAATCATACGGGCCGGAGCACCATTTCTCTACAAAATTCTCACCGTCCGGCTACTGGCCTGAGCGAGAATCCTGAAGCGTCTTAATGCGCCCCGTCGTCAGACGGTAGATCCAGGCGTGAATCTGCAATTCCTGGCCGCGACTCCACGCGTCTTCCACAATGGTCGACTGGGCGACGTTGTTCACATTGGTGACCACATTCAGTTCGCAGAGGCGGTCGACCTTTTCCGAGTCCGACAGGGCGCATAGCTCCTCCTCGTGGGCGCTCGCGGTCTGGCGAATCTGGCGCAACCAATTGTCGATCATGCCGTGACGTTTATTATCCACCGCCGCGCTCACGCCGCCGCAGCCGTAGTGGCCGCAGACTACGATGTGCTCCACCTTGAGCACCTCCACGGCGAATTGCAGCACCGACAGGCAATTGAGATCGGTCTGGTGAACAACATTGGCCACGTTCCGGTGCACAAAAACCTCCCCAGGTGCCAGCCCCGTGATCTGGTTTGCCGGAACCCGACTGTCCGAGCAGCCGATCCACAAAAACTTCGGACTCTGTTGCTGGGAAAGTCGCTCAAAAAAATCCGGATCCTCCAGAGTCCGCTGCGCGGCCCATTTCTTGTTGTTTTCCAGAAGAGTTGCGATATTGAGCATTCCCGCACCTAACTGCTCGGGCAGACAGTGTCCAACGGGAAGTGTGATGGTGTGGGGACGATGCGCCCCCAGGGTTTACGCAAGTAGCGATC
>JAGROY010000013.1 GCA_020439995.1 Verrucomicrobiia bacterium | reverse complement strand
GTTCAGCCTGGCTGCGGCGCGCTGATAGCCACTGAGGAGTTTGAAGATTTCGAAATGAAACTCGAATGGCAGGCGTCGGATGGCCAGTCCAGCGGCGTGTTTTTCCGTGTGGTTGAAAACAAGAAAACCATCGAGGAGACAGGGATCGAAATTGAGCTGAACGGCTATGGTTACTCGACTCTATCCGAAGAAAAAACAACCGAGCGCACAGTCAATGGTGCCGTAAAGTATCTCTACCCGCCCGAGGAATTTACCCCTTCCCCGTCGGGCTGGAACGCCCTGCGTGTGCGCATTGAGAAAGGGGAATTTCAATACTGGATCAATGACGTGGAGATGGGAACTCGCGATAAATTCGATATTATCAGACCCATCGAGATCGGCAGTCCTGACTGGAACCAGCGAGTCAAAGATTCACGATTGGGCAGATTTCAGCGATTTGCCGCATCGGAGAAAGGATACATTGCACTGGAAGACGGAGGCACTCCGATTCGGTTCCGCAACATCAAGATACTTCCCCTCGGCAACGAGCAATACCGGCAATAGCAGATTCCATTGCGCACTACTTTTTCTGCAAAAACGCAAACAGGTCCAGAATCTCCTGATCAGTCAGTGCATCCAGCAGTCCTTCCGGCATTACGGAAACAGGTGACCTGAGCTGGCCTGCAATATCCTGTCTGGACACCGTGGTCTCATTGCCTACAAGATCCTTGACAGTGATCGACTGCTTTGTTGCTTCACTAACAAACCCAGAAAGAATCGTTGGTTCCACGCCCTCTGCAGCACGCAAGGTGACGGAAACCAGCTCGAACTCCTCGCGAACTCCGAGGTTGGGATCAACAATCGCCGGCAGCAAAAATTCAAGATTCCCGCGCTCGTAGCCGGTCAGGTCAGGCGCAATGTATCGCCCCACATCACCCAGTCTGTGGCAGGCACCACACGACGCAGCGAAAAGTTTACTTCCATTGGTGATGTCCCCTTTCCCGCTTCCAAGAACTGCCCGCACCTGCTGCATCCGCTTGGCCTTGGCTTCTGGAGGTTGCCGGAGCGTGCCCCAGTGTTTCGCGATGAGAGCCGCAGACGACTCATCGCCTCGTGCTTGGATCGCCAGTAGCGTATCGAACGCTATCGATTCCCTGCGGAGCTTTCCCTCGTCGACTGCCTGCAAAAGCTGGATCGACCACTCCAGGCGCGATGCCAGAATCGCCTGACTGGTCTTCTGCATTTCCAGCGGCATGCCTGAATACTCCGTCAGGATCACTTCCGGGATCTCAGCACCCGTGTACCGTCGCAGGCCATTCAAAGCTGCCATTTTGACTGACTCCCCCTCATTACTGTCCTTCAGAACGTTCAGGAGGACATCAATCAATGGCGGATCTACCATTTCCGAGAGCATTCCAACGAATTGAACCCTTCGGCTCGCCGCAGCGCCGACGTCACGAATGATAGTCCGAGCCATCGCAAGCGCTTTCGCACTCCCCAGCCGCATTCCAAACTGAATCACACCCTCATCATCAGGATATCGGTTCCACAGTTCGCCAATTGCGGCGTCGAGCGCTTCAGGAACTTCTGTAAGCGATGTCCCCTCGATCGCCTGGGTCATTCCCCGGATCAGTGCTTTCGCGATGTCTGGATCTGCCGCCTGCTCAAGAAGCTTCCCACACAGGGTGAGATTCTCCGCAGTCCGATCCGCCATCAAGCGCCGCCCAACGCGCTCAGCGAGCGTCGTTTCGACAATCACATTGCTCCAGAATCCGGCGTTTTCAAAGAGAGCCACACAGCGTAGAGGATCCCGGGTCATTTGCACTTCCAGTGCCCACCAGAGTTGCTGCGGAATGAAAGGATCGGACACGAAATCCCCACGTTGGCTTAACAGCTCAACCACCGAAAGCGCCTGCGGACTGGGTAGACGCGCCGCAGTGGACGCGAGTTGTGACACCACCACCGGAGATTTGTCATCCTTTGCGAGCGAACAGATTTTGTCGAATACTTCGGGGAACAAAGTTGCTCCTGAATCCCCTGCCAGCCGAACCGCCCACGCTCTTACGTGCTCATTGGCATGGCCCATAGCTTCAACCGTGACGGCATCGGACAAGCCACCCGTACCGTGGATCGCCCACAGCATCTCCAGTGCTGCAGTCCCCGTGGAACCCTTCAGCTTTCCGGCGAGCAGAGGAACCACGGCAGGATCTTTTCGCTCAGCCAGCAGCCGCTGCGACGTACGCCTCGTCCATTGGTTGCGCGACTCTAACTTTGCCACTAGTTCCCAACTGGAAAGCTGCGACAGGTCCGGGGCCAGGCTGGCAGAAGCATCCACAGCACGCAGTCGGTAGATTCGTCCCCGGTCACGATCCCAGTTATCTCGAGGATCGACATGGGTGATCCGTGCATCATAGAAATCGCTAATATAGATGGCTCCATCCGGTCCGGCGGTCGCGTGAACGGGTCGAAACCACTTGTGCTCGGTACGAAGGGGATTCGGTCGCTCGTTTGTTTCGAAGGTGCTGCCCCGCACGTTCATCTGAAGAGCATGAAGCTTGCTCCCAAGCGCGTTGCCGCCAACCAGCAAGCCTTCCAGCGGAGGGATGGCACCGCTGCTGTAATAGATCCACTGGTGCACCATGCGGATTGCTTCGCCCTGAATTGGCATGCCGCCAAAGTGCCCGAAAGTGTACGGATTGGTGTGCGGGCCGTGCTTGCCGAAACTCTTCTGATAATAACCGCCTTGAACAAAATGCACCGCCTGGAGATTGCCGTTGGTTCCAGAATAGACGCGCCCCATGTCATCAAAATCGACACCAAACGTGTTCCAGCCACCTTCAGCAAACAGTTCGAATACGTGCATCTCAGGATGATAGCGCCAGATGTTCTGACCAAAAAAGGAATGCCTGCGATCCGAGCCGGACAAGTGAACCCTGACTCGCGCCGTCACCGTGCTGCCCACGCCGCCGTACAGCCACCCGTCCGGCCCCCACTTCAGACTGTTGGCAACTGAATGCGTGTCCTCCAGACCAAATCCTGACAAGTGCACAATCGGGTCGCCATCGGGAACATCATCGTTGTCCACGTCCGGATAGAAGAGCAGGTACGGCGGCTGCATCACCCAGACTCCTCCATCTCCCTGAGCCACGGAAGTCGCCAGGCTCAGACCATCTATGAAAACCTTGTGCGAATCATAGGTGCCGTCGCCATCGCGGTCCTCGTGAATCGTTATGCGATCATGCCCTTTGAATTTTGCCTTTTCCGGACGGTCATAGGGTGGCGGTGGCGGCACCTGATCGAACACTTTTCGCAAGTGATCATCCCAGGTAAGCACCTCAAGCCCGGCTGGATTCGGGTATTGAATGTATTGCACAACCCACATCCGCCCGCGTTCATCGAAGTCCACGTACAGCGGCTGGCGGACGATCGGTTCCGAGAGAACGGTATCCACTGCCAAGCCATCACTCAGCACAAACGTCGCCTTTGAAGCATCGGGGTCGAGCGGCTCTCCTTTGTCATCACTGCGGGCATAAGGGTTCGGATTGCCTTCAAATTTTTTGTAGACCGCAGCAATCATCTTTTCCCGGTGTTCCGTATCAGCGGGCACCACTCCGCGGGCAGAGGCAAAGTCTGCGCCCGCTGATTCGTGAAAACGTTGGACTTCAGCTGGATTCGGACCGCTTGATTCCCAGTCTTTCCACTCCGGCGAGTCGCCCCGGCGGAACTGCCAGTTGCCGCTGAGGTCGATGGCATCGTCTTTACGAGTGAGATGCACGGGGCCAAGGGTGATCCTGGCTGCGGATGCCCCCTCAGGACTGAACACGCGCCATGCAACAAGATTGTCCTCCCCGAATCGAATCCAGTCTGGCTCGATCACGTATGGTCGGCGTATCGAGCTGGCTGGCGCACTATAGAGTGGAGGCATCGCCCCATTCGCACCGATCTTCCGACCGTTAAAGAACGCCTCATCGACACCACTGATGGCTCCTGCGATCAGAAGCAAACGGCTCCCCTGCCACTCGGACGGCACATGCACATAGGAGCGGTACCACGCAAAACGCTCACCAGATTCGTCGGCAGCTCCCGCGGAGAGTTCTGATGTGGAAGGCACTTGAGCCACACCCCATTCCGCACCGGGTGCTGTGGCTATTTGCCCGAAAGTGACGCAGACCAGCGCGAGGCAGGCTCGGGAATACATCCAAGTTAGATTCATGCGTTGAAGCCTGCCCGGGCGAGTCTCATCATTCCAGCAGAATCTACTCGACCAAACTGCCGCGAACCTGCGAAGCTGCATTGATCTGCATATGAAACGCCCCCCATTTATTCCCTTCTATGCCACACTCGCCGCGCTCATTTCGGCACACTGTCAGGCGCAAGTCTATACTTTCGACGAGGGAAATGACGCAGGATGGGAACGTTTGGATCCGCTCGCAGAGGCTGGCGTGCCCGCAGGCACTTTTACCTTCCCGGATGGAGGGTACCGGCTCGTCCACGCTGCGTCGCCTTCACCCGAAGAACTCGGAAATGCCCGTATCGGCAGCTTTAGACCGGATGTCATCCAGACGGGTGATTTTTACATCAGTGTCGACGTCACGGACTGGGACGATGCACATGACCAGAACATCGGGATCCTCGCAATGATTTCTGCACCAGGGCTGGGCACCACCAATGGTTACGCGCTGACTCTGGATCTCAGCGAGCAAAGCCTATACCTCTCGAACGTCGATTTCGAAATGGCATCGGTCGTGGCCAATACCCCGCTTGAAGAAAGCGTCGATACGGACACCGGCTTCCGCCTCGTTTTCAAACGCATAGAAGGGGAAATCACCGGGGAAATTTTCGCACTGTCCGCACTCGAATCTCCGCTCGCGACTGTGGAAGGATTCGACAATTTTATTGAGGAAGGTTCCCCGGGCCTGTTCGCGAGCGCCGATCCTGCGAGTGACGCGGTGGATGCGACATTTGATAACTTCCGCCTGGCCCCGGAAGGAGATGAGCCCACGCCGCAGCCAAAGATTTTCAGCTCTGTTCTTTCAGGCAAAACGATGCAAGTGAACTTCGCTCCAGCTGTGGAAGGGCTGGAATACATCCTTGAAAGCTCCGAAGATCTTCAGGACTGGGCAGAAGCCTCGGACTCGTTCGAACCTGGAAATGAAGCAGGCAGCGGGTCCTTTGAAGTCGATCTACAACCAACGCAGCGGCTCGGCTTCTACCGGATCGTCGCGCCCGACTAATTCAACTGGGGCACAAAAAAGCGGACGCAGTCAAGTTGACCACGTCCGCTCCAAAAAGATTGCTGCCTAATGGATCGCCGGTTGGGTGAGCCGCATTTACGAAGCAGGTTCGCAGCCGCTAGCAGGATCTTTGCGCAAAGACAGTTAGACTATCTTCGATCGTCGCGATCACGACGGTCGCGATAATCGCCACCGCCACCACCGCCGCCGCGATAACCACCACCGCCGCCACCGCCTCCGCGGCCGCCGCCACCACCACCGCGATAGCCACCGCCACCGCCGCCGCCTCCTCCACCACCGCCGGAACGCTCACGTTCGACGGCCTCGGACACTCGAAGCGCTCTCCCCCCCATTTGGGCCCCGTCAAGGGTTCTAATCGATGCCTCGCCGAATTCACGGCTGGTCAACGTAACAAACGCAAATCCACGGGGACGCCCCGAGTCTCTGTCGAGTGGTATGTGCAAATCAGCAACACCACCATAATCATCAAACAGTGCACGGATGTCATCTTCCGTGGCAGAAAACGGCAAATTGCCTACATATAACTTCATAATGACTGTATTTAACCTTCCTAACTGGCCGGTGGGCACGTTGTTATTAATAATTATCAGAGATTTCGCACTTTTGCTGACCAAACTGCTCTCAGTCTATGGCGTTTTCCTGGAAGGGAAGTCACTTAACAAAACAAGAATCAATTCATTCAGAGAAAGTGGGACTGAAGGAACCCACCGCTCCAGATTTTCAGCATCGTGCTGAATTCCTACATGTCCAGAGCAAATCCACCAAAAGCAACAAAAAGAAATCTGGATGCACTTCCAGTGAAAAACTGCTGAGTTTTTCGGCTGTGAGTTCAGCGATTTTCGTGAATGGGAGCTTTCAGCCATGGGTACCATGAGAAATTTCGAATAACCCCAAAGCCCAGGATCGCTCCGATCACCACGATCGCCAGCGCAACCCCCTGACGAGTAGACATTTGCAGAGGCGCAGCCCCAAGAGAATGCCGTAATTTCAACCACCCAAGGGCAAGGCCCCCAAAAGCAAGACCGGCAATGAACAGTGGATTGTAATAGAACGCCATCCCCACTCTGCCGTGAAGCAAGGCGTGAACAGACCTGGTGCCGCCACAGCCCGGGCAATGGTAACCGGTAACCTCTTTAAATCTGCACGGAGGCAACCCATAGCCTTCGCTGGGATCGCGGGCGTAAACTATGCAGAGGAGCACAACGCCGATCACCCCAAAGACGACGATCACGACGCGCATCTGGATTCTACTCCTCCTCTTTGTTGAACAGGAATCTGAGATCGTCGAGCTTGAGATTGCTGGTGAAGCTTTCTTCTCCAAGCACGCCCGTAATCATCTCCTGCTTCTGGGTCTGCAAGAGGCGGATCTTTTCCTCCACCGAGTCCCGGGTAAGGAGTCGATAGGCGATCACGTGACTGTTCTGGCCGATACGGTGAGCCCGGTCAATCGCCTGGTTCTCAACGGCCGGATTCCACCATGGATCATAAAGGATCACATACGAAGCCGCCGTAAGGTTCAAACCGCTGCCACCCGCCTTTAGCGAAAGGAGGAAGACCGACGGATCCTTCGAGGCCTGAAACTGTTGAACGACCTCTCCCCGATTGCGTGTCTGCCCGGTGAGGTAGTAGCAGCTGCGTTTTTCTTCCTCCAGTCGCGCCTTGATGATGTCGAGCATCGTCACAAATTGACTGAATACCAGCACTTTGTGCCCTTCCTCGTGGAGTTGATCGAGCAGGTAGAAGAGAGCGGTCAGCTTGGCACTTTCCGCTTCCGCGTACTTGGCATCGAGTAATGCCGGGTGACAACAGATTTGGCGGAGACGCATCAATCCCTGGAGAACGACGAAGCTGTTCTTGCGCAGTGCCTCGTCTGTCTCGATGCCAAGCAGCACTTTGCGGATACGCTCCAGCTCTGCCTGATAGAGGGTTTCTTGAACGTCTTCCATTTTGCAGAGCACGTCCTCTTCCGTCCGGGGTGGCAGATCCATCGCCACCTGGCCCTTGGTACGGCGCAGCAGGAAGGGGCGAAGCCTGGCAGACAACCGGATCTGAGCATGGGGATCCTTGCGCCGGTCGAATCTCTCCCGGAAGTATTTTCGATCCCCGAGCACACCTGGCATGGCGAACGACATCAGGCTCCAGACGTCTAGAAGCCTGTTCTCAATAGGTGTTCCGGTAAGCACCAGGCGATTGTTGGCGGGCAGATCCCGAGCCGCCTTCGCTGCCTTGGAATCTGGATTCTTAATCTGCTGCCCTTCATCGAGAATCGCGGCCAGCCACTCGACTTTCTTGAGAATGTCAATATTCACCCGCAACTGCGAGTAGTTCAGCACAAAGATATCGATCGAATCCCGTACGGCATCGATGTCGAGATCTTCCTTGGTGCGCAAGACTTGCACCTTGAGTTCGGGAGCAAATTTGACGACCTCCCCCGCCCACACATCGAGCACCGACTTCGGACAGACTACGAGGCACGGCAGCATTTTCTTCTTCTTGTGGCGGCCCCGGAGCCATAATACCCAGGACAGAGCTTGAACGGTTTTACCCAAGCCCATGTCATCGGCAAGGATGCCGCCGAATCGATTGGATGCCAGATAGGCGAGAAAGTGATAGCCCTCGATTTGGTAGGGCCTCAAATCCGCCTGCAAATCCTCCGGCACGGCAGGGCGAACCTGAAGCTTCAGGGAAGACGAGCGTTCGCAAATCCGGTTCCAGGCAGCCTCATCGAACACTTCTTTCGCTGAGGGATCAGCCAGCTGCAGAACGTGCATGCGGTGGTTTTCGCCCGACAGGTCGAAGACATCGAGGCCAAGGCGTGAGATCGCTTCGTTCTGCTCCGCGCTCAGGTCAATCTCCAGGCGACGCCAGCTTCCGTCGGGCAAGCGCACAAAGCCACCACGGGCCTCGACCAAAGTCCGGATTTCCGCCTGCGAAAGATTGAGCCCCTCGACGTCGATGACGACCTTGAGGTCAAACCAGTCGATATCCGTTTCCTCGACTTCAAATCGAACCTTGGCGCGCAAAGGATCGTTCGCGATGCTTTCTAGATCACCAAGCAGTTTGCACTCGATCCCTTCCGGCAAAGACTCTAGCCACTCCGCAAATTTCTCGGCAAATGTCCTGGTCACGCGGCCGCGAAAATCACCCGACGCATCACAGGTGAGCCCCAGTGGATCCAGAAGACCGGGAAAACGATACAGGTCACCGCGATCAAAGCGCAGAATGCGGTCATCCTCAGGATGAGTCTCTGTCTCGACACTCCAGCCGTCCCTGCCCAAATGTTCCTCGCGATGACCCGATGCGCTCGTCGCCGTCACCCGCACCGTCAAGTTTTCGCTGTCCGCACTGCGGCTGCTCTTCACAAGCTTGCACTCCAGGGTGACCGTCATTCGGTCTTCACTCACCCGTGCAATCATAGACTCTGGAAGCGCAGCACGAATCCGCGCGAGAAACTCCACTCCGGACGCCGTTTCAATCACTTCCCTCGGAATCGAGTAACGCGGCTCAATCTCGGTGGAGTCGTTCCATTTCGGCGGCCCGCGAAAGATTGTCTCATCTGACAAATAAAGATTCTCCACGCCGGAAAGGATTGCGAGCGAGTGCGGAACCGGCTCGCCTGCGCCTGTCATGAGCTGCAAGTCTACCGTTTCGGACTCTCCAGTCGCTGAGGTTTCCTCACATTGCCACCGCAGGGGCTCTTCCACATGGATGAATGGCCGCTCATCGAGCGTCACAATCCGCTCACTCAACTCACTTTGCTGAAACAGCCTTCCCAGCCACTCGCAAACCTCAGTCGACTCCATTGGCAGGTTCAAATTCTCGTGAACACGCCAGTAGTCGACGGCATAGGCCCAGAGGAGCTCAGAGGTGGCATCCATCCGCAGCATGCCCGCTTCGAACTGCTCAAGCAGATCGGCAAAATCGTTATCATTGAGCGGCTGCCACGAGGTGTCCGCGTTAGGCTCCTTCTCGTTCGCCGGGCGGCGCAACTGGAGCCGGGCAGCACCCATCGTTACAACAAGGCGAAACTCGATAGGCGTAGGTGATGGCGCGGGCGGAGCAGCACGCAGACCGTCAAACCGATCAAACCACTGGGCGATCTCCTGCTCGCGCTCCCACACTTTCATCCGCTCTGCCATGCCCTGAACATCGGTCACCGACTCCATGAACTCAGGGAAGCCCAGCCCTTTCTTGTGCAATGCGTAGGCAATGTAATTCCAGAATTCCCCGATGTCTGCAGGCGGCTTAGGCCAGAGATCAAGCGGATCGTAGCCCTCGACAGGCCAGCGGGCACTGAGCCGCACGATGTCATGATCGAAGATTTCCCCTTCCAGTTCGAATCGTCGGTAACGTTTTTCAATTTTCCCAAGAAACAGTTCCTCGTCTGGATTCAGCTCACGCCCCAGACTACGTTCGATGAGTTCTGCCATCGTCTCCTCATCGCCACCACTTGGAGCTTCGGGCAGATCGTCCCCACGTTCAGCTTTCTCAAGCATGATTGCATAAATATGCTCGCACCGGTCGTAGTCGCCACAACTGCAACGACCAATCCATTGGTCTTTCAATAGCCGGGCGGAGACACGATAGATCTGATCACCATGCTTCACCCGTCCCTGCACGAAGAATCGGTTCCCGAAGATCTGGGACACACCGTTCTCGTCAAAAATGCCCGTACCCTCCTGGATGTTGCCGTCCGTAAAAGTGTTCAAAAATGTCACTGAAGCGCGATCTGGATCGACGCGCTGTTGCGATGATGAATTCCTCAATGTTTTCCGTAGTTAATAGATTCCAAAAATTCGAAGTCCCCGAAGGGCGGTCAACCTAGCACCACCCTTTGCGACTGGGCAACCTTTCAAATAGTGAACGTTGCACTTGATTTTTTCGCAGCTTGCGCATGAAGGCTTTTCTTTAGGGATGCAGAGTGAAAGGATCAGATGTGCTTCAAAATTCTTTGTCACTTATTCTTCGTTCCGCTCTCCTGAGTGCGGCCCTCTGGCAGTTCTTTAGCCATTGCGGTGATGCCGATGCCGAGCCGACGCCAGCACCCGATGAGCTACCGAGGATAGCACCGGAGACTCCCTCCGCAGCGATAGCAACGTTCCAGATCCGCAGCGGATTTCGGATTGAACAGGTCGCTGCCGAGCCGCTGGTGGCCGATCCTGTGGCGATCGCGTTCGATGAAAAAGGGCGCCTCTTCGTTGCTGAAATGCGAGGCTATTCCGAACGCAGGGACGACCGGTTGGGACGTATCAGCATGCTAACGGACCGTAACGGAGATGGGATCTTCGACGCCTCCGTGGTTTTTGCCGACGGATTGCGTTGGCCAACAGGTTTGATCTGCTGGAAAGGTGGAGTCTTTGTCATCGCGTCACCCGACATCCTCTACTTTGCCGACGCCGACGGCGATGGAAGCGCGGACTCGAAAGAGGTTGTGTTCACCGGATTCGGCAGTGGCCGGGACCGGCTCAACGTCCAGGCGCTTCCAAACAGCCTGACGTGGGGCCCCGACAATCGAATCCATGGTGCAACCGCCATGAATGGAGGTGAAATCCATCGGCCTGGCAGTGAAGATAAGACATCTCTGAACGGACGGGATTTTTCGTTCGATCCAGATACGCTGGAGTTGCGTGCAGAAAATGGCGGCGGCCAGTACGGAATGGCATTCGACGCCGACGGCCGTAAGTTTGTTTGCAGCAACAGCAATCACATCCAGTGGATCCCTTTTCCAGCAAAGTTCAATGCCCCAGGCATCCCGGGTAGTCCGGTCGACATCGCAGTCGACGGCCCGTCTGCTGAAGTGTTTCGGACGAGTCCCGATGAACCGTGGCGCATCATTCGAACGAGGTGGCGTATGGCTGGACAAGTCAGCGGCCCTGTTGAAGGAGGAGGTCGACCATCTGGATACTTCACTGCAGCCACCGGAATAACGCTCTTTCGCGGCAATGCGTTCTCATCAGACTTTCAGAACAACGCATTCGTCTGTGACGCAGGAAGCAATCTGGTTCATCGCAAAATCGTTGAGCCATCCTCTGGCGAACAATTGCTCCAGGCACGCCGGGCTGCCGGTGAATTCGACCGCGAATTTCTCACCAGCAGCGACAACTGGTTCCGCCCCGTACAGGCAACCAACGGGCCTGATGGAGCACTTTATATCGTCGACATGTACCGCGAAGTCATCGAGCACCCGTGGTCCCTGCCCGAATCGATCAAGAGCCAACTCGATCTCAATAGTGGCAATGATCGCGGGCGCATCTATCGAGTCGTGCCCGACAGGTTTCGCCAACCCGCTCCGCTTGCGTTTGAGACGGCGACAGTTGCTGATCTTGTCGCGCTGTTAGAGCACCCTAACGGCTGGCACCGGGACACGGCGAGCAGGCTGCTGGTTGAGCAAAAGCCCGGTGATATCACTCCCGCCCTTCGTGACCTTGCGCTACATGGCAACACAGCTCCGGGACGTCGGGCGGCTGTACAAATGCTGGCGAAATTTGGGCAGCTCAATGCAAACGTGATATCACCAGCTTTGGAAGATCCAGCACCTGCTGTTCGACGATCGGTAATTGAAGCGGTGCCGGATTTAGCAGCACCCGGGCTGGCTCATGAAATCTCCAGTTTGACCAAGGATCCCAATCCTGAAGTCGCGTTCGCTGCCGCCCTGGCTCTTGTAAAATTACCAGCAACGACAGAAACTCGCGATGCCCTGGTTGCCGCACTTGAAACACACCCAAACGAAAAATGGTGCAGTCTGGCTGCGCTCGCTGGCCTGAGCGATAACGCTGCCGATGCTTTAAATCAGGTTCTTCAGTCGGAGCGGCTGAGGTTTCACCCAGCCACTTTCGAAATCGTGGAAGGTCTACTTTCAAAAATCCCAAAGCCTGTGTCTGACACAATCAGTGCGAGCCTTAGCAACGTTTTGTCCGGAATGAGTGATCCGACCGCCCGTGCGGCACTCGTCAACGTGGCTGGAATCAGGCTTCCTGCCGATGAGTTGAATGCCCTCATCAATTCAATCACAGAGATCGCAATGAACCGCAGCGCAGCTATCGATTCGCGAATCTCTGCAGTAACCCATCTTTCCCGGCTGGATCCAATGCATAGCCTTCCTGCACTTGGCACCCTGCTCTCCACCGCAGAGGCACCATCCCTGCAGCAGGCGGCAATCGTGGCTATTGGCGGTAGCAATTTCAGCGGAGGAGGCTCGATCCTCGCACAACGTTGGCCACAACTCAGCCCCGGCTTGCATCGACTTGCAATCGCACAATTCTTTCGGAACTCTGCCTGGCGTAGCGATCTTCTGGACGCAATCGAGTCGAAAACCATTCCGCCGACGCTGCTGCTGCCCCAGCAAATCGATGCTCTGCGTTCAAGCGGAGCAGAAGCTGAACAGGCTCGGGCAAGGCGCATTCTCATTGCCAGTACCCAGCCGGAGAGTAGCGCCATACTCCAACACTACGCTCCGTCTCTCAAACTCAAGGGCGACCCGGCCGCCGGCGAAACCATCTTCACAGCGCGCTGCTCCAGCTGCCATTTAAAAGGTAAAATCGGCAACCGTTTCGGCCCAGACGTAGGCACCTTTCAGAATGCCGGAGCAGCATCAATCCTTGCCAACATCGTTGATCCGAACAGGGAAATTCAGCCGCGCTACACCACCATCACGGTTACAACGCGGGAAGGTGCCCTCCACTTGGGCTACATGGTCAATGAAACTCCAGAATCAATCACCCTGCGCGAAATTTCGATCGGCGACGTCACTCTGGAACGAAACTCCATTGCCCAAATGGAGACACTGAACACATCCCCAATGCCACAGGGGCTCGAAGCCGGACTTAGCCACCAACAAATGGCCGACCTCCTGGCATTCATCAGCCAACCCTGAGCGGGCAGTCACTTGATTTCAGCGAGAAGACACTTGAAGTCCACCCGTATCGAGCCCGTAAACGCCTTCAAGAGCACTCACCAATTGCTCAATTTGCAGCTTCTCAGGAGTTGTCTCAATTTCTCCTTTTAGAATGCATTGGTGACCATTGAAATGCACTTCCACCTTGTCGCCCCAGCCGTTTGCCCGAAGCAGTTCGCGCGACTGGCGGATAAGTTGGCTCTCAGCGTCTGCCCGACTGGCAAGCGCAGAGACTCCCACGACACTTAGGGCAAAGATAGAAAAAATTGTTATAATTTTCGTAATTTTCATTTTTAGAGGAGAGTTAGGAGTGGTAACGGAGAGAATACGAATATAGAGAGCAGGGTCTATCAATGAAAGTCACAGTTTAGCAACATTCTTTGCTGAATTGAGGTAAAGATTTAACGCTCTAGTTCTTGTCTCCGGTATACCCGCATCCCCCGGCTCAGATAATTGTGCAGGGCCGCTGGATGATCATCGGTGCAGGTGTGTAACCAGACTCTTTCTGGCTCCGGCTGGGCAGCCCAGGCGATTCGCAGAATCTCAGAAAGAAACGGCCCACCAAGCCCACACCCGACGAACTCCGGCAAAAGGCCGAAGTAGGCGATCTCGATTTCGCGATCGGCAGACGAGAGTTCGCAGTAGCCCACCAGCGAGCCCTGATCCAAAGCGACAAAGGTACGCAGTCCGGGATTCTTCACGTAGCTCGCCCACTCGGAATCGAGCTGGTCGACTTTGTCCCGCCAGTTCCATTGCTCCCCTACCGTTAGATAGAGGAAACGATTGAAGCGCCACTGCGGAGTTGTCACCTCCTTCACCTCGATGGACGTACCATCGGGCCATGGTTTCGGCACGACTTGGTCAGGCGAATGCATCTCCAGGTAGGAGATGATCAACGGAGGGACTTCAGACATGCTACGCTATGCGCATCACATGCAGAACTACTATGCTCCGCGCAGCCGTGATACCGCAGGTAAACTCAGCAAGCGGTCCAGAACTTCGTCCTTTCTCCCCCCTTTCAGAGCCTCCCATGAGACGGCCATCGAAACATCAAATTTCCCGGATCGGGTCCGACGCAAAGCACTCAGGTGGGCTCCGCAACCCAGTTTCTCGCCGATATCGTGCGCGTAGGTGCGCACATAAAAACCTTTGCTACACAGGACAGTGAACTCAATTTCCGGAAGATTCACACGATCGATCTTGTATTCGTAGATGTGAACCGGGCGAGGATCACGTTTTACCTCCTTCCCCTGCCGAGCGAGTTTGTAGAGAGGAACGCCATCTTTCTTGATCGCCGATACCATGGGGGGCGTCTGATCGAAATCCCCCTGGAATTCTGCAAAAACTTCCTCGATCTGATCCAGCGAAAATTCGGGCACCTCCCGGGTTTCCAGGATCTCCCCCTCTCTGTCCTGGGTGCTGGTCGTCGCTCCCAGGGTCAGCGCGCCCACGTATTCCTTATTCTCACTCATCAGGAGATCCTGTATCTTCGTTGCACGACCGAGCACCAGGATCAACAATCCGGTTGCCATCGGATCCAATGTTCCACAATGGCCGATTTTCTTCAGATTCAGGCAACGCCGCGCCATGGCTACAACGTCATGCGACGTCATTCCAGGGCCTTTGTCGACCAGCAGGACTCCTTCAATGAGATCTTTCGAGGGCTTCATCAATAGCTTTTAGAACTTTATTCTGGGCTTCGCGGAGAGAAGCACGCATGCGGACACCTGCCGCAAGTTTGTGCCCTCCGCCGTTAAATTTTTGGCACACTGCACAGACGTCGACGTCTGGGTCTTTCGAACGCAGACTGGCGCGGACGTAGCCGTCCTCTGCTTCCTGAAAAAACGCGGCGACCACAACTCCTTCGATTGAGCGAATGTGATCAATGAGCCCATCTGTATCAGACGCCTGGATTCCAAGTCGCTCTGTCATTTCCAGAGTCATCGCCCAGCTGGCGCGCTGACCGTTGTTTCCAATCTCGAGCACCTTCAGCAACTCCCCCAGAAGCAATGTCCTACGGAGCGGATAATTTTCGTAAAGAGCCTGAGAAATATGCCCTACCGAGGCACCTCGATCGATGAGTTCGGCCCCTGCACGAAAGGTTTCTGCAGTCGTGTTAGGAAACTGGAAGGAGCCGGTATCAGTGGAAATGGCGACGAAAAGATTCTCGCTGACTTCAGCATCGACCGGCAGATTTTCGATTCTCAAAAACTGATAAATGATCTGCCCGGTCGCCGGGGAAACAGGATCGATGTAGTAGTGCTCACCATACCGCTCGTTGCTAATATGATGGTCAATATTGAGCCACGGTACTCCGTCGGGAATCAATTGAGCGACATCATCGCCGACCCGTTTTCGGGAAGCAGTATCGCAGGCAATGATGAGATCTGGATCGATTGCAGGACCAGCAGCCACCTGCCCGGGTGTCTCAATGAGCCCGGCTCCAGGAAGAAAAGCCAGACTGTCAGGAACTCCATCCTGATTGATGACACGCACCTTCTTCCCCAATGCACGCAGCGAGAGAGACAACGCCAATTGTGATCCAAGCGCGTCGCCATCCGGGCGTAAATGACTCAGCACAACGATCGATCCCGCGTCCTTCAGCAACGCTCCCATTTGCTGGAAGCTGGTGTTTGTAACGATCCCGGAACTCATTTCTCGGGCTCAATCGGAGATGCTGACTCAGTTTCGTCAACATCAGGAGCGGGCGGACAGAGTTCGTCGAGCTGATCCATCAATGCCACCACCTTTACCCCGCGTTCGATGGAATCATCTGATCGGAAAGAGATGACCGGCGTGTATTTAAGAACGACACGCTGACAAATCTTATTCTGGATGGCTCCGTGTTTTGCGTTCAGTTCCGCGACGACACGTCGTTTCTGCCCCGGGTCGCCAATGATTCCGATGAATACATGCGCATTCTTAAAATCCGGTGTCATATCAACGTCGTTAACAGTGACAAGGACACCTGGGAACGAAAAATCCCTTTGAATGAGCTCGCTGAGCTCGCGCTTCATCAGTTCTTTGACCTTGGCGATTCGCTTACTCATCGTTGGAAATAAATACAGGAGTTCCTACAGCGGTGAAACCGCCACAGAGGTATCGGCAATGATTGGTTGATCAGGTCTAAAGGGTCTGGTCGACTTTCTCCAATTCGTAGCACTCGATGACATCGCCCTCTTCGTACTCCTTATAGTCTCCAAGACGAATACCGCACTCAAGCCCATTGCGCACCTCCGCCACGTCGTCCTTAAATCTGCGCAGGGTGGCGAAACCACCGTCGTAGACCGCTTGCCCCCCACGAAGAACACGTGCTCGCGCAGCTCTCGTGATGCGACCATCCGTAACCTGACAACCCGCCACAATGCCGCGGGAAAGTTTGAACACTTGTTTGACCACCGCATGCCCCACGACATGCTCGCGACTCTCTGGATCAAGCAGACCAAGCATCGCATCCTTGACCTGATCGATGAGTTCATAGATCACGCTGTAAAGTTTGACCTCGACACCTTCGCGCTTGGCGACCTTAACCGCATTTGACTCAACCTTGGTATTGAATCCGATGATGATCGCGTTGGAAGCACTGGCCAACAGAATGTCCGACTCCGAAATCGGGCCCGCAGCTGAATGAAGAAACACGATATTGACCTTGTCTGTATCGATCTCTTCCAGTGCGCCGATGATAGCTTCGACTGAACCCTGCACGTCTGCTTTCAAAACGATTGCAAGACGTTTGGCACCATCCTCAAACGAATCCCAGAGCGTGTCCAAGCGGCTCTTCTGCTGGCTTGCGAGTTTCTCAGTGCGAAGCTCCTCGAGGCGCTCGCCACTCAGCTTCTTCGCCATTTTCTCATTCTCCATCTCGACGACCTCGTCGCCGACATTCGGCATTCCGCTAAACCCGACGAGTTCCACTGGAACGGCCGGCCCGGCAGATTTCATACTTTCTCCTCGGTCATTGGTGAGGTTTTTGATTTTTCCCGAGAACGGGCCGCAGATGAAAGGCTTCCCAACCCGGAGAGTTCCCGTTTGCGCAATAACCGTGGCGGTGGGCCCCCGACCAGGCTGCTGGCGGGATTCAATCACCAGCGCCCGCGCCGGAGCATCTGGATTCGCCTTAAGTTCCATCACTTCCGCTTCGAGAAGGATGATCTCCAGAAGGTCGTCAAGTCCGGCGCCTGTCGCTGCGGACACTTGAACTGCGGCAGTCGTTCCACCCCAGTCTTCTGGAGCAAGATCGCGCTCCTGCATCTGGGTCATCACTCTCATGGGGTCAGCAGCTGGCAAATCACACTTGTTGATCGCCACGATGATCTTTACATCCGCTGCTTTCGCGTGACTCAGCGCTTCGAGGGTTTGCGGCATAAATCCGTCATCCGCCGCAACAACTAGGATGACAATATCAGTGACATCCACACCGCGTGCACGCATCCGACTGAACGCCGCGTGTCCAGGAGTATCCAAAAATGTGAGCGCCTGCCCGTTGTGATCAACCGAGTAGGCACCAATATGCTGCGTGATACCACCAGCCTCTCCGGCCGCTACGCGAGACTTTCGGAGTGCGTCCATGAGCGATGTCTTTCCGTGGTCGACGTGGCCCA
>JAGROY010000145.1 GCA_020439995.1 Verrucomicrobiia bacterium | reverse complement strand
TGGGAAAACGGGAGGTTCACGTTCTTCACCTCGTCGCCGTTTCTTGGCACGAGAAACATGCAGGCGCTGACTGGATGGAACCGGTTTATGGACACCTGCCTGAGGGAGCCCACATTCCGCGCCGATTACCTGGATCGACTGGATCACGCACTGAGGGAATCGTTTACGGTCGAAAAAATGCACGCTCGAATCGATGCCATGGAACGGCTCATTGAGCCCAACGCAGCGCTCGACCTCAAACGCTGGAGCAAGCTGGACGAACCGGTTACCGACCTGCGCCCGAAGGTGGAGGAACTCAAACGATTCATCGCCAACCGGCACCGTTTTCTTACCAGGGAGGTTGCCCTCTTGAAGGCGGGCCTTCCAGGGAAAGGGGTCGCCAGTCCCTCGCCCTATTTGAGTCAATAGGAGCCCCCACGGGAAGGAGAACGCATCCAGCCGACCAGAAGCGGCAGGACAGACGGAGGTGCCCAGAGAAAAGAAAAACACGAAGCTGGATGCTGACGGTATTTTTGGGGATCGCTTGATCCATCTGCACACCATGACAGAACCATGACACAAGCGCCTTTGAATTCCGCTACTGTGGGCAACATGAAGAATCTTCTATTAGGAATTGTCGGGCTGCTCGGGATCGTGAGTGTTACCTGGGCGCAGGATGCAAAATCGCTGCTTCAGCAGGGACTGTTCGCGGAAGAGGCTGAGGGAAAACTGGAGAAGGCGGCGGCGAGCTATCAGCAAATCATTGACGACTACGATGCCGCCCGGGCATTTGCAGTGGCTGCCATTTACCGCCTGGCTGAGGTGCGGCGGAAACAGGAGCAGAACGACCAGGCAGCCCAACTTTACCAGCGCATCCTTGCGGAATTTGCCGATATGCTACGGTCGTGTCGTCAAGAATTCGGAAGCTGTCGTGGCCTTTTGGTGAGCAATTGATGTGACCGTCGATTGCGCTGGGCGCAGTGGCGACAAAGAACATTTTCTGCTGTGCGATCCAGGCGCGAATGGATTCGTCAATTCGTTCAAAGGTTTTTCCCATGCGGGGAAGCCTAGCGGGCTCGCGTGAATCTGCAATTCGATCATCCAGAAAACGTTTGATAGCTTTGCGGTTGTTGAACTCCTGAATCCGCGATAGGAAACCGCCATGCGGAAAACAAAAATTCTGTGCACCGTCGGCCCGGCTACTGAGTCGGTGGAGACACTGCAGTCACTCATCGAAGCGGGAGCGAACATCTTCCGGCTCAATATGAGTCATGCCAAACACGATTGGTGCGCGGAAGTCGTGCAGCGGATCCGGCAGGCTGCCGAGCAGGCGCAGAGCGATGTCGCCGTGCTCGTCGATCTCCAGGGGCCATCGATCCGCACCGGTCCGGTAGACGGTTCCTTTGATCTAAAAGAGGGCGATGCCGTGGAATTCACCATGGGTGGTGCAGTTGCGAAGATCCCGTTTTCAACTTCGGTGAACTACGATGGCCTGGGCGGTGACCTGAAAGTCGGCGACAAGATGCAAGTCGACAATGGAGTGCTGCACATGAGGGTGACGGCGATTGATGCCGAGCGGGTGACGTGCTCCGTGATCACACCTGGCCAGATGGGCTCGCGCAGGCATATCAATTTGCCAGGCATCCGGGTCAGTCTGCCGCCGCTCACTGATAAAGATCACGCGGATCTGGCGATGGCTGTTCGCGTGCAGGCGGATTTTGTCGCCATGAGTTTTGTGCGTGATGCCGCGCATGTGGCTTTGCTCAAAGGATTGCTCAAAGAGCAGGGGTCGTTGGCGCGTGTCGTCGCCAAGATCGAGGATCAACAGGCCGTCGCCAATCTTGAAGGCATTATCGAGGCCGCGGATGCCGTGATGGTGGCGCGCGGTGATCTGGGGATCGAAGTCCAGCTCGAGGAGTTGCCCATCGTTCAGCGCAGGATCATCAAGAAGTGCGTGCACATGGGGCGGAAGGTGATCGTGGCCACGCACATGCTGGAATCGATGACTGAGAACCCGGTGCCGACGCGGGCAGAGGTGACGGACGTGGCCAATGCCGCCTACGAGGAAGCGGACGCCGTGATGCTCAGCGGCGAAACGAGCGTGGGCAAGTATCCCGTGCGCTGCGTCGAAGTGCTGGACAAAGTGTGCCGCCGCACAGAACTCAGTGGCGGGGTCGGTTATGCAGAACATTCACCGCTTAAAACAGAGAAACACAAGATCGTGAAATCGGCCGTGGTTCTCGCGAATTCAATGCCCGATGCCAAGATCGTCGTCTTTACCAAGCACGGAGTGATGGCGCACTACACTGCGCATCTCAGACCAAAGTACGCGCCCATCTTCGCGTTCTGCCCGGCGCTCGACGTGTGCCGTTCCCTCATCATGAGCCGCGCCGTTCATCCCATGCAGCTCGACTTCGAAACCGAGAAGCCGGAGCCGGCGATCGACGCCGCAGTGCGCCTGCTCAAAGCGAAAAACTACATCCACGACGGCGATCCGCTGATCCTCATCAGCGATGTGCTTTACGGCGAGTTCAAGTGGGATTCGATCATTCTGAAGCGCGCCTGAATCCGTTCACTCCCATTCCGCAATGATCATTGAAGAATTCCGCATCCAGAACTTCAAGGCGCTGAAAGACGTGCATTTGACGAACCTGCCATCCATGGCTGTGTTCGTGGGAAAGAACGGAACGGGCAAGACGACCCTGTTCCGTATCTTTGCCTTTCTTCAGGAGTGCCTCAGCAGCAACGTGCGGGTCGCCTTGCAACGAGAAGGAGGATTGCTCGGTTTTAAAGAAGTGATCAGTCGCGGGCTCGATCCGGAAAAGGACGTCATCGCGATCGAGATCAAGTTCCGCATGGAGATCGCGGACCGGCAGCGACTGGTGACGTACCGTCTAGAAATAGGTCAGGATGGCGGCAAGCCGATCGTCCGACGGGAGATCCTGCGCTACAAGCGCGGCCAACACGGATCGCCGTTTCACTTCATCAACTTCGAGAACGGCAAGGGCACAGCGGTAAGCAATGAGGAGGACTTCAATCGGCCGGACGAGGAGCTGGATCGGGAAGAGCAGACGCTAAGTTCACCCGATATTCTTGCGATCAAGGGGCTGGGGCAGTTCGACCGTTTCAAGGCGGCAAAGGCGTTCCGGCAGTTGATCGAGAACTGGCACATCTCGGACATTCACATCAGTTCAGCGCGGGGGGCGAAGCCGCCGGACGAAGGCGAGCATGTATCTTCGCGCGGGGATAATCTGCCAGCAGTAGCACTACGCCTCTTCAACGAGCATCGCCCGGTTTTCGACGAGGTGTGCCGGAAGATGGAACAGCGGGTTCCCGGAGTGAAGCAAATCGAGGCGAGGGAGATGGAGAACGGCTCGCTGGTTATACGCTACAGGGACGGGGCGTTCGATGAGCCTTTCCTTGATCTCAATGTCTCGGACGGAACGATTAAGATGTTCGCCTATCTGCTCCTGCTTCACGATCCGAAGCCTCACAAGATCCTCTGCGTGGAAGAGCCTGAGAACCAGCTCTACCCGGAGCTGATGGTGCTACTGGCAGAGGAATTCCAGAGTTACTCGCGCCGGGGAGGGCAGGTGTTCATTTCAACCCATTCGCCGGAGTTTCTGAATGCAGTGGGGCTGGAATCGATCTTCGTTCTGGAGAAAGAGGCGGGAGTCAGCCGGGTATGGCGGGTACAGGATGACCCGCTGCTAGCAGACATGATGAAACAGGGGGAGCATGCTGGGTATCTATGGGATCAGGGCATGTTTGCAGGGATCGGGCATCGAATTGCGGCCAGGCCATGATCGTGATTTTCACGGAGGAAGAGTCGATGAATGCGGCTCTGGAACAATTGATGGGCCGCCATTTCCCGGATCGGATCAAGGGATTTCATTGGTTTGTGATCGATTTTAACGGCAAATCCGATCTGGAACGGGAGTTTCCTAAGCGGATGAAGATATGGAACTACGGGGATCCACTGTTCGTGATCCTGCGCGACAATGACGGAAGCGATTGCATCGAACTCAAGAAACTACTGCATGATTTGGCCGCTCCCATGGCCAAGCCATTCAAGATTCGGGTCGTGTGCCAGGAGTTGGAGAGTTGGTTCCTTGGAGACAGCCAGGCCGTGAATGCTGCCTATCCGGGCTGCCGCTTTTCCAATCAAACAGCGAAATACCGGAACCCCGATAAAATGACCAACGCTTCGCAGAAACTTGCAGAGCTTACAGGGGAGTTCTCAAAAATAGGACGGGCGTCGTTGATCGCGGCCCACTTGGATCCGACCCGGAATGTCTCCCGTAGTTTTCAGGTCTTTTTCGAAACCCTCGAACAACACCTTGGATGAGATCGAAGTCTTCAGGGTTGCGGAAGATATCCCCGGATTCAACACTGCCGATCTCGTAAGCTCCTACGGCCTGCTTTCGAAGAACGAAGACTCCGTGCTTGATGGCAATGCGTCCGTCAGCCTACCTTTGCGGCATATGAGCAAAGCCAGCGTCATTTGTTGTGATCAATCCCCTGAGAAATACACCCGCATCGTCGAGATCGACCTTGATCTTGCGGCGATCGAGTCGCGCGTAATCGAAACGGTGGAGCAGGATCTTGCTCCGGGCACTGAGCGCGGACTGCACAATGCTGCGCACCACGAAACCGAAGGGGCGGTGACCTACTTGCAACAAGTGCACGAGGGCGGGTTCTTCGTATACATCGGCAAGCCGGACGCCCTGAAGGAGTATTTCTTTGGCCCCGGCACACTGGTCGCATTTGCCGACGATGAAGGCCCAGGCCACGGATCAAAGGTCGGCCCGGACGGTATCAAGCGCACCATGCGGGTGTTGAAAGGGTTGCTGGAGGTGTAATGAAGAGCCGCATCGTTCCTATGGAGTCAGTGCGCTAGTGCAGCACGGCAAGGGATTCGTCACCGGAGTCGTGCTGACTTCACTTTTACTTGTGTGCTGGCCAGACAAAAGCAAACGGAAGCCCGATTCGCGAATTGCGCCTGCCGATGGACCGGAAGCGCTCCAGAGATGAGTTTAGTGTGACGGTCAGAGGCGGCGGCGAGGACTACGAGATATCAGGGTCTTTGGAAGCTAAAGAAGACTGCAGCGGTTTCAGAGTTGCCACTCGCTTGGAAAGAAACGAATCAAAGACGGAGGAGCCATAGAAAGTAGCATGAGCTTTAGCTCGATTCTCCGTTGTTGGGCTGAAGACCAAGCTCCTTTGTATCGCTCACTCCACCTTCATCCTGAGCGGCATGCTCCACAGGTCGAAATCGTGCGTTCGGGCGATGATTTCCATGCCGGGTGCTGCTTTGAGCGCTTCGACTTTTGTCTGAACTCCGGCACTTAGCACAGGATCGATGAGAAAATCCGAACTTGTGCGGCTGGCGTTGAATCCCTGGATGGCGAGGACGTTGCGGCCTTTTTTGAGAAGGCTGACGAAGGCCGTAAGATCGTGGTGGGGTGGGCGAGTGGTCTCTGAGTCGGAACCTTTGCCGCGAGAGGCTGAATTCCAATCGGGGCGTGTGGGAGCGCGAAAACTGGCTACCGGTTTGCCATTCAGCCAGGCGGAGAAGCCATCGTCGCAGGCAACTCGCAATGTCAATGACTGCAGCTGTAATTGATCTTGGCTGACTTCGAAAGGGATTCGGACGTAGGCGGTCGTCTGCTTTCCTGACATCTGTCGCGACAAATCCAAACCGATGCGACTGCGGTAGGTCAGTTCGTTGTCAAAACCCACGCCAGTCGTTCCTTTGATCCATCGGGTATCATCAAAATCGGGCAGCATCCACAGGCTGGCATCGGCGGAGTTGGTCGGCACCCATGCGCGTGCCGGGGCGCGATCGGCAACCAGCGTGACGGGAATTTCGCCGGAGGCAGAGCGCGCGCTGGCGCTGATCCCACCACCGGTCGCGCGTGGATCGCTGCCATCGGTGGTGAAATAGACGGCTCCAGATCCCGGTCCGAATTGAATCTCCATTCCGGCTACCGGCGGTTGCGTTGTGGCAAATTCCGGCACGCCAGGGTATTCATTGTCCATCGCTCGCGCACGATTCAGCAGCCAGTGTTGCATGGCCAACAATCGCCGATGCCACTCGCTCTCGCTCGGAATGCCCTGCTTCACGGCATTGTCCGTTCCGATCTCGGTTGCCAGATCAGCAATGATCTTTTCCATCGATCGATTGCTCAGCGCTCCCTGGCGTAGCGTCTGCCAGCGGGTCACGTAGAGCTGCATGAAGTCAGGATCTTGAAACAGGCGATCGAACCACAGCTCGTTTGCCTGATGCATCAAACCGGAACTCGCCGATCCGTTCTGCTCGTAGGAAGCCCAGTTGAAATCCCACGTTGGCCCCATGCGCAGCTTTCCGTCATCGGATGATCGCCACGGATAGATACTCAACAACATTCCATCGTCGTTCTTCGCCAGATTGTTGAAAAGATAGAAATCAGCAAAGTCTACGGCATCGATGTATTTGCGATAGCCTTGCTCTGGATCGCGCCATTTGGAGTCATCGTAGAGCACATCTTCAAATTCTTTGAACCAACCTTCGATTGCCGCGCGCTGGGCAGGGTTGATCTTGTAGCCGCCCGGGCTTTCGAAATTAAACTGCACCCGGTCCATGCGCGGGAAATCGTCCCCCTGCGATGTTTCGTTGGCCGCAGTTTCCAGTATCCGATTGGGCCCAGCGGTGTGAAAAAACTGTGGCTGTAGCGCTCCGTTTTTGGCGGGCCAGCCATCTTCCGGTTCCGCATCCATGCGATTGATGCTGATGAGCCAACCACCCGTGCTGCCGTCCTCGGACAGCTTTTCGAATGGAACGCGGCTCTCGTCGCGGGTGACTTTTTCGACCAGGGCATAGATGCCCCGGCGGTCATCTGCACTGACACTGCCACCATCTTCGTTTGCATAGACTTCGACCCAGCGGAATCGAGGAGCATAGCGTCCAGTCGCAGCGCTCAACCGCCACATGAAGGCGTTGTAGAGCATTGTATAATCCTTGTCCCGATCGACGTCGGGGTAGTAGAGGTTCCAGTCGGAGTTCTCTGGCATGCCCAATGGTGATACGTCCTGGTCTTTGTCCTCTGCATCCCATGCCTCGACGCTGTATGGCTTTTCTCTCCAGGTCGATGAGTAGGAGCCTCGCTGACGAATTCCTATCCGCTGCGAAAGCTGGGGATCTCCCGCCAGCGTGGTCACACCGACGGAGTTGGGTTCGAACAACATCCAGGCAGCGGGCCGCCGCGGTACCTGTTTCACGCCTATGCCAGCCCTGTGCCAGCCTTTGGCAGGAATGGTGTTGCCGAAGGTTTCAATGAGCATCACGGGCAAACGCGATCGCAGTGCCGCCAGATCCCGCGCGATCTGAATGTACGACGCATCGGAGCCGGGGCTGAGTTGTCCGTCGGGGAGCACGGCGATCGCTCGCAGCTGCGTCGATTGAGACAGCTTCAATGGCTTCGTAAAAGGCTCCCCGTTCGTGGCGGAAGGCGCGCTGCCATCGTGCGTGAACAGGATGCGCGAACCCTTGATCGGACAGGCAAGTGTCACTTCAATCTGTTTCGAAAACGCCCGCCCCGACGGTGTGAATTTCACCGAAGTGTCCGCCGCTGGCTCAGCCGCCACCCGGTCAAGCGGAATCAGGCATCCCAGAAGGATCAAGCAGCAAGACCATCTCAACATTAACAATCGCCCATTTTCCATTCCGCAAGACTAGCGACTTTCGGTTGGCGATGACAAGCCTTTGCTCGATCAATTCTTCTTCAGCAGTTCCTCAATCGCGGCCTCGAGCTGGCGGTCGTGACCTGTGGCGAGATCCTCGGGGGTGTTGCTGACCTTGATGTCGGGTTCGAGTTGGGTGTTCTCAAGAAGATGCCCATCACTGGCGCGCATGCCTACCTGTGGGATGCCGAAGTAGAGTGTGGGATCGATGAGAGTCTCCCACCAGACAGCAGTGCCCGTGCCGGGGACAGGCATGCCGACGAGCTTGCCAATGCCGAGCGCCTTGTAAGCGAACGGGAACATGTGCGCGTCCGAGTAATTGCCTTCTCCCATGAGGACGGCTGAAGGCTTGCTCCATTTGAACATTGGTTCAGAGCCCATGTTGTCCTGGCCTCGCGGGAAAAACTGGATGTAGGGCTCGCCGCTGAGCAGGGTCACCAGATTGTCGTGCAACCAGCCGCCGCCATTGAAGCGAGTATCGATGACCACCGCTTCCTTGTGGTTGTCCGGCCCTAACAATCGCGAAAAAGTATCGCGGAAGCTGTTGTCGTTCATGCTCTTCACGTGAATGTAGCCGATGCGCCCCTTGGAGATTTCCTCTGCGGCATCGCGTCGGCGCTTCACCCAGCGATCGTAGAGTAGTCCACCCAATTGACCGCTGGAGACGGGTTTCACCACTTCGTCCCAAGTGTCGCCGTTGTCTGTGTTCTTAAGTGAAAGCAGGACGCGCTCGCCGACCTTGCGGTTGAGCAAGGGGAAATAGTTCATCCTGGGCGCGATTTCCATGCCGTCGATCTTCTCTATGACGGTGCCCGCAGTGGCTTTGGACTCAGCCTTTGTCAGCGGGCTCTTTGCGATGATCTCTTTGATGCGGATACCCGCGCCGTCGTAGGCGGGATCTACGAAAATGCCGAGCGATGCCGTCTCATCCCCATTCGAATGCCGTGGCCGATATCCAGAGCCGGTGTGTGAGGCATTCAACTCACCCAGCATCTCACTGAGTAGTTCGCTGAAATCGTAGTTGTTGTTGATGGATGGCAGCAACCTGGCGTACTCACGCTTATAGAAATCCCAGTCGACCCCGTGCAGGTCTTCGACGTAAAACTTCTTCTTCAGTTGCCGCCAGCTGTGTTCGAACATGTAGGCGCGTTCGTCAGCCGGACGCAGGGCCATCTCCGACCCGGTTGAGATCGATTTCTTCTCGCTGGGTTTGTCGGTATCGATCTGGAACAGGCCCCCGCCATTCATCACAATCAAGGTCTTTCCCTTGGCATCGATGACCAGTCTCTCGGGTGGAGCATCACGGCCGCCAGCACTGCCAGGAAATTTCATCAGCAACTTTGGTGTCTTTTCAAAGATCTCGTTCACCCAGAGGTCGTATCCATCTTCGAATTTGCTCAGGTAGTAGAGCTTCTCACCATCGGGCGTTAGGACGGCAGCGGCCAGGTCGGACGAATTCCGGGTCAGGCGGACGGTGCGATCTTGCAATCCATCCCACTCGATCGCTACCGGTTCCGGTTGCTTTGTCTCATCCGTTTTCGCCTCAGTTTTTTCGGCATCATCGGCCTTCTTGTCTTTTTCCTTCTTCTCCTCCTTGAGCAGTGCGTATTCCTCCTTGCTCAATCGGAATCGATCGTAGGCATCCTGCGTCAGGAAGGTGCCATAGACATCGTCCTGGCTGCCCCAGCTTCCATGCGAACGCATACCATTGCGATTCGAGATCCATGTCAGGATTTTTCCATCCAAGGCAAACTGTCCGCCCGATTCCATGTAGCCGCTTCGAGTAATGTTCACGACCTCGCCTTCGCCCGATGCGGGGACCAGCGCGACATCTTCCGCCCAGCGGCCGTTGCCGAGGATCCCCGATGCCAGCCATTGGCCGTCTGGCGACCACTCATAGAACTGGTCGCCATCTCTGTAGGAATAATTTTGATCACCGGGAAGCACCGTGCGGATGCGCTTGCTCTCGAGATTCAATACCCGAAGCGTGGTGCGCTCTTCCAGGAACGCGACCTCCTTGCCATCCGGGGAAAATTTCGGTTGGAAGGTCTCCGTGGCGGACTGGAGGATCGCTTCCTCATTCAGCAGAGTGGAGATGTAGAAATACTTTTCCTCGTCGCGTGCCAGCTTTGAGACATAAAGATCCCAACTCTGGTCGCGCTCAGCCGCATAGAGAAGAGAACGGCCATCGGGCGAAAAGCTGACGCTGCGTTCCTGCTGCGGGGTGTTGGTGATTCGCTTAGTGACACTGTGGTCTAACGATGCCACAAAGACTTCGCCGCGCACCACATACGCCACCTCCTTGCCATTCGGCGAGAGCGCCACCTCAGTGACTCCTCCGCCGACGGAGACTACTTTTTGATCGTTTACCTTTTCGCCGGTGCGAATCTGGATGGCGACCTTCACCGGTTGCGCGCCTTTGTCCGGTTTCAAAGTGTAGATTTCGCCGTGATGATTGAAACAGAGCGTGCCATCAATCGCAGTGCTCAGAAACCGGACGGGATGGAATTTGAAATAGGTCAGCTGCACGGGCTCTGCCTCGACAGGCTTTGCCCAGACATTGAACGTTCCGTCCTTTTCAGACAGGAAGTGGAGCACGTCGCCTTTGCCCCAGACGGGGTTGCGATCCTCGCCAGCGAAGTCCGTCACCTTGGTATGCGCGCCAGTGTTCTGGTCAAAAATCCAGACGTCCCGTGCGATCGAAGACGTGTGGTGTTTGCGCCACGCGTTCTCGTATCCCTTGCGATCGTGGTAGGCGATGCGTGTTCCATCCCCGTTGTAGACCGCATCCTCTGCGGCGGTGGTGAGCACTTGTGCCGGACGTTTGCCATCCAGTGGCACCGAATAGAGCTCGGGTTGGCTGCTCGATGGAAAGGCGATGCACTCCGCAGAATCCTGACGACTGGATGAGAACAACACCGACTTACCATCCGGATGAAACCCACTGGGGAAGTCATTGGCTGAGTGAAAAGTAAGACGCTCAGCATTCCCGCCCGCCGCAGACACCGTGAACACATCGAAGTTGCCAAATCGATCCGATGCAAAAGCAATTGTCTTGCCGTCCGGCGACCAGACTGGCATGAAATCGTGCGCTTCGTGCTGCGTCAAGTGCACTGCATCGCCACCAGTGGCTGCAACCAGATACAGGTCGCCTCCATACGAAAAGGCGATCTGATCGCCTGCTGGAGAGATGGCTGGATAGCGCAGCCACTGTGGAGAATCCGAGGCGTCGACCGATATCGCCAGTGCCATCAGTGCTGTGATTGTGAGTGCGATTGAAGAGCAGTTCATGTTTTCTGAAGTGCCTTAGGTTACCCCGAAGTGGCCGAGCGCGCGATCAATTTTCCTCCCAGCACATCTCGCGAAGGATGAATGTCAAGGTACTGTGATCTTATAGGTGGGAAATTTAAGGGGTGTGTTAGGGGAGGCGCTTTCGCCGAGTAGTCTGTTGGATGGTCCAGAAGTCACGCCGATACAATTTTTCCAAATGTGCGAAATAATTCGCACATTTTATCTTGACCAGTTCTGTTTTGTGCGAAAATGTTCGCACATGAAGAAAAAATCAGTGGAGAAGAATCGAAATCGACGAGGTCGGGTGGAGGCGGATCCTCTTTCCCGCAGGGAGCGACAGATCATGGATGTGATTGTGAGGTTTGGTGAAGCTTCGGCAAAGTCTGTTTGGGAAGAGATTCCGGATGCCCCAACATATTCAACCGTACGCAAGCTGCTGTCTGTTCTTGAAGAGAAGGGCCACGTCCGCCATCGCGAGGACGGCAAAGCCTACATCTACTCGGCAGCGCTATCACACGCGAAGATGGCCACAACCGCGCTGCGCCGACTGCGGGATACGTTCTTCGGCGGATCGACCGAGCAAGTTGTCACGGGACTGCTTAACCTGAGCGACACACAGCTCGAATCCCAGGAGCTTAGCCGCATCGCTAAGATGATCGAGGAAGCCCGCAACCAGGAGGATCAGAACGCAACATCATGAGCCTCGATCCAGATACTCTACTGTTGGAGATTGCCCTCTTCACTGGGCGGGGATTGATCGTTCTGGTAGTCGCGCTTTTTGCTGACTGGTTGCTTCGCAAGAGGCGCAGCACCAGTGCCGAAGTGAGCGATTTTTTCTGGCGATCCGTGTTTCTCTCGCTCGCGGTGGTTCCGCTCCTGAGTATATTGCCAGTTCACTGGGAGTCGGCCCTCGTGCCATCGATTGCCAGAGTAGCGGACAATCACCACGCGCTGATCCCGCAGCAGTCAGCCGAGATGGTTGCGCCTTTGATCGTCCCGGCGACGATGGATGACGTTCCTGCGCTAGAGCTATTGTCGGCAGGTGGCAATCAGGAGGTCGACCTGCCAGAAGACGCATTCCTGTCCAGATCACTGACTCTGGGCCTCGTTGTATTTTGGGCGATCGGGGCGCTGTGGTTGAGTGGGAGAGTTGCTTTTGGCCTGTTGAATGTTGCCCGAATCTTGAATCGCTGCACTCCGGTTCAGGATCCGGCATGGCTCACCGATGCCGCGTTGATCGCCGAGGAGCTTGGGATTCGTCGACTCGTGCGCGTGGTGTCCGGGACAGGTATTTCCATTCCTTTCGCAGCAGGGCTGTTTCGACATCACTTGGTGGTGCCGGAGACATCCCTGACATTACCACCAGAGGAGCGCCGGATGTTGTTGCGGCATGAGTTGACTCACATCCAGCGGGGGGATGTGCGCATGCGGATACTGGCTCGAATGACGCTGGCTCTGCACTGGATCAATCCTCTCGTATGGATCGCCAACCGGCTGCTGCTCGATGGAGAGGAACGTGCTGTCGATGATGCAGTGCTCGCAGATGCATCGGTGCGATCAACGAATTATGCGCAGTTGCTTTCCAGATTCGCTTCGGAATCCTCCCGCTACCGTCCGTGCGCAGCGATGGCTGGCATCGCCCCAATGGCGCAAGCGTCCACCGTGGAAGACCGCATTCGCTGCATCCTCGATCCGACGCGACTAAGGCACAAGCCCTCTCGACTGATGAAGGGAGTGCTGCTTGCCTCTGGCCTTGGCTCGCTGGTTTTGTCCAGCATCGTTCAAGCCCAGGATACGGAGGAGCTGCTGCCGGACACGTCGACAGCAAATGACGCACTGCCGTTGTCAGTCAGCAATTCTGAGGGCAATATGTTGACGAAAAGTTACCTCATTGCTTCCGATCAATGGGCCGATGAAGTTGGCAACGCCACAGCTGAGAGTTTTATAGAAGAACACACGGGAATTTCATTTCAGGGAGAGAACGCGGCCGTGTTCGATTTAGAAAGCGGGCGACTGCTGGTGACGCTGGACGGTCAGGAGACGATGAACAGCTTGACCGGCTTCCTTGCTAAACGCTTTCGTCTATTAGCGCTGTCACAGGTGTACCTGACATCGAAGCAAGTAATCCTACCCGACAAGGGAACTCTCGAATGGGCGGATGATTTGAGGCAGGAGAAGCCTGTCGAATTGGTTGGGATCCTCACTGATGCTCAGTATCAAGTGATCATTCACTCAATTGCAGAGCTGCCCGAAGCTCAAATGCGCAGCCTGCCTTCGGTTATCGCGAGGGGAAGGCAGCAGGTGACGATGGACCTTCCCATTAGCGAAGAGTTCCCATTCGGTGCGCTGGTGATAACGCCAGAAGTCGAAAGAGATGGTGCCGCTATCAATTTGACTGGCCAGTTCGGAGATACACCCAAGTGGGTGAATTCCTTTTGGAGCGGGCAAACGATGGCATGGTCATTGCGTCCTCCTGGAATCGCAGAAGACGATCCTCGCGTTTTTCTGCAGTTTATCACTGCGGAGGTATTCGATGAATCGGGAGAGCCGGTCCGTCCGTCTGCCAAAATTGTTCCACGATACAAATTCAATACCGTGGTGCTCGACCCAGGGCACGGAGGCAGAGACTCTGGTGGCCGATCAGGTGAGCTGGTAGAGAAAGACTTGAACCTCGATTTAGCGAAGCGCACACGAAATGCGCTGGAGCGAGCTGGTTTCGAAGTCGTCCTCACTCGTCAGCGGGATGACTATCTTAGCCTATCGGAGCGCATCGAGCTTGCCAAAGTGATCCCGAACCCTGTGTTTGTGAGTCTGCACTTGGGTGCTTCAACGAATAGAGAGGCCAAGGGCTTTGGCGTTTTCTATACATCGCCGACAAGTAATGGCGATGATCCTTCGATAGATGGTACCAGCACGGATCTTGCAGAGGAAGTGCAGAAATCACTAGCCAATTCCATTGGCGAAACGACCCGCGACAGAGGAACACATCGAGCATCATTCTTCGTGCTAAGGCATGCGACATGGCCAGCAATTTTTGTAGAAGCAGGATGTCTCACCAATCCTGATGATGCCGTTTTGATTGCCGACGAAGCCCATCGCAACAAAGTAGCAGATGCAATCGCCAAAGGCGTGATCGCTTTTTCGCTGGACGATTAATGGAGGCACAGGGCCTGCGTTCAAACAAACCCGCACGGGTACTTCTCTAAGAATGCGGAAAGCCCAGCCTTCGTTCAAGGGACGCTTCTGTTTGCTCGGCACTGGAGTCGATGAGCTTGCTTAGGTCGTGGAGATGTTCTTCGGCATGGCGAATGTCGAGGGCGATGGTGGCGTTGGGGAATCGCTCGCGCATCCTGTCCCGAAGGCACGTCTCGCCGTCCATGACGAGATGGATGTCTTCGCTCTGCGGATCGAATCCGCGTCTCTGTGCGCTGCAAAGCAGCGTCCCCTTTCAAGGTGAGAGACCTTGGCCGTTGGCAGCCGATGTGCCGACGAGAACCTGAAGTAACTGCGTCACCGTGAGGTGGGGTAGGAAGCAACGAAAAGAACCAGATCGACCGCAATGACAAATGAACACGATTCGGCTGTGACAGCCGCGACGAGCCTGCAGGGAAAGGGCGAAGTCTGCCGGGAGCAATCCCGGCACCCACTGTGGACAATCACGGATGCACAGTCAGAGCCACCGTACGAGCGAAGACGTGGGGTAATGCCCACCGAGCAAAGGGTGGCAGGAAGGCAAACGTTTGACGATCATGAACCACTAACTAGCTAGGCTTATTGCAATCGACGTCAGTCCAAACCGCAAAGGAAGTAAACAAGTCGAAGCAGCTCCGCAGCGGCCACGCTACGGAGCCGAACGTGGATTATGGTCAGAGAACATGCTCATCGCCCTCGAAAGGGGGATAGAAGGAAACAAGTGGTTCAGTCTTATCGACAAAGTCGCCTCAGAACGGACCCTTGGGATAGCCTGGGAAAAGGCTCGATCCAACGCAGGGTCCTGTGACGTAGATGGAATCAGCGTAGCATTCTTCGAAGATGTCTTGCTCTGCTCACAAGTCGGCCTGGCGGGAAGTTCACACTTTGGCGATGGAGCGGTGCTCGCTGGCAAGGTGGGTGTCGCCGATCATCGCAAAATAGGCGCGAACTCCGTACTGATGGCGAAGAGTGGTGTCACCAGAGACATCCCGGCGGGCGAGATTTACTACGGCATGCCTGCGCGACCAGTGCGTGAGACCTTGTGCCAATACAGCCTCATCGCCCAGTTGGATGAGATGAAAGACCGCATCGTTGATCTCGAACGCGGCCTTGATGGCGACAATCACAGGGCCGTTCGCAGTTGATCGGGAACCTTGAGTTCGTGTTCGCTGGCCCAGTTCTCGACGGCTGACTTCACTTCCTGGCGTTGACTGGGGAGAAGTTTTTCCACCCATGATAGGTCCGTCGGTTTTCCATCGGGCGGTAGCAGACTGGTGGCGAAGGAATTGAGCAACTGCTCGCGTTCTTTCGGATACTCTGAGGCGAAGACGATCTGTGCCGCTTCGGACGGGTTTCGGGATCGCTGCTCGAACAGCTTGCTACGGGCCGCAATTCGATCGGCTGGCGATTGCTGCGCTTCAATCGTTGCGAAGCCTTGGTTCAAGTTTTCGGCAAAGATCATGGCACCTTCGAGCGCCGATGTCCGAAGTGTCTGCCCGGACAGCTCATTGATAATCTCGCCCGCGACTTCCCCGGAAATGCCACTTGCCATCCTTGACAGCATGGTTTCGCGTTCCATCGGACGCCGGATCGCCATCACTTGTTCAAGGATGCTGCGGTCGTGAGTCGCTTTGTATGCGTTGCCAATGTCCTGGGCAATTTGACCCGTTTTCAGAGATCTCGCGGAGTCATCCTGCATTTCGGAAAGATACTGCAGGGCAGTTCCCGCCATGCTGGTATCGACTGAGAGAGATTGGAACAATGCGGTGAGTCCGTTGGCTTGAATGAACTTGTCCGGTTGCGCAGCCACCCATGCACGCGCGGCCTCAGGATCCTCGTGAACCCACCGCGAGAACACGGTTCTCATGCCAAGCTGCATCACGATGCGGTTGTCGTTCTGCAGCGATGCGAAGTAATCGGCAGCTGCCGCTGGATCACGGGCTGCCCATGAGGAACCCACAATCCACGACGCCAGATAGGGTTGTCCCGCAGCGATCATTTGTGTCACTGCAAGCTTGGGATCGACATCGGCGAGGGCCGCTCCGTAGGCCGCAATCGCGATCGATTGCGCCTGCGAGTAGGAGCCGCCGGGGATACTGAGAATGCTGTCGATTGACCTGCTGCCTGCCAGAATCGTGGCTGCGGTTTCGATGGCTGATTTGGCAATGGCAACTGGCAACTGCCCGCCTTCGATCCAGTGCAAAAACTTCGCAGGGTCCCGTGCGGCGAGAATTTCCATTGCACTGCGCATGACCGCTACACGGAGCGGATCAAGGAGATCGCCGTCCGTGCAATTTCGAATCACCTGCTTGAGCTGCGCGGAGTCCAGCACCTCCAATCGATCCAGCAGAGCACCGCCACTTAGCTTCACCAATTCGGTAACTTCGGGAGTCGCTTCGGGGATACGAACGGTCGCCTGTAGCTCAGGTGTTTTCGGAGGCGTCGTGTTCTCCGTCCTGAAGTGTAACAGGAACACCATTCCGATTCCGAACAGGAATCCGGCCACCGCCCCTATCACCGATTTTGCGCACCTACTTGTCTTTTCCATCGACGATGTTCAGGACGGCTGCCGCTTCTTGCGGAGTGAGGTTCGAAGTTTCAATGGTGGCGCTCAATTCATCCGGAGCGTAGACGGACCAGTTTCGTGCGATTTCGCCGAGCTTCGCGATGCGGGCTTCCGGAGATGTGATCATGCCTGCGAGCGAAAACGCGTTCGCCGGATCCCAGGCGATTTCGTCGACGAGTTTTCCGACAGCGGTGTCGCTCCGGCTCTTTTCGGGTAAAGTGATCAGCCACTCTGCAGCGGATGCCGGATCGATGGATGCCCAGCCTTCCATGACCTCGGCCACAGCGGCATCCCGGAGCGACTCCGGCAGGGCGGTGTTCGCCCACTCAGCAGCTACACGGGGATCTAGGTTCGTTTGCATCAGAGCCGTCGCAGCGGCATTGGCCACCCGCGATGCCTGCGGGTCGGACAGCTTCTCATCTGGCAGCGCATTGAGCCAATCGGTCGCTGCGGGAATTCCATCGTCGGGCGTCTTTCTGACAGACCAGAAGAGAGCTTCCCCAGTGGGCAAAAATGCTTCGTCGGGCGTGAGCGATGACATCCACTTCAGTGTATCAGCAACGTTTTCGTGCAACCACATCGCCTTAGCAGCGTTCTTGAGAACTTCCGCGCGCTGTTCCGAACTGAGCGTGGAATTTTCTGCGAGAGCCTCACGCATTGCGACGGGATCCTTCAACGACAGAGTGTTCAGCGATGCAAGGTCAACAGCCGCCTCAAACTTTGTCCCGACCAGTGACTCCCGGAACGCTGCGAGATCGGCAGCATGTGCTGGATTGTCTCCTTGAGCTGAATCGAACATCTGTATCCGCAACTGCGTTGCAAAATCGTCCACAGAAAGATTCTCCAGCCGAACCACTGCTTTCAGTGCAGCCATGGATCGATCCCACTGGGCGTTTGAGGGGTAGTTCGCAAATTCCGTCATCATCTTTGTCAATTTTGTCGGATCGTTTGCTTCGGGCGTTTTCGAGAACCAATCGACCGCTGCTTCTGGATCAGTGCTCAGCCACGGGGCGGCGATCGTGCTGGCCATGCCTTCAGGAATGCGGTCCAGCGGAACCAGTTCGGCAAGTTTCGCGAGATGCTGCGGCTCAAGGGCGCTGTTGTAGCGATTCGGAAAATCCAGCATGGCCCGCAGGAGCCCTTTTTGTTCATCGATGGAATGCTCCAGAATCCAATCGACGGTCGCAGGCATGTCGCGGTTTCCCCATTCAATAGCGACTGCGCCGAGCAGCTCGTTTTTGTCGCGCGATGAAGGAGGCAAGCCGATGCTATCGAGAGTCTCGGCAGCAAGGTGTGGGTCCACTTGTGCCAGTTGCCGCACCGCCAGCTGCTGCGCGCCCCATCGCAGTTCTGGATCGGTGATTTCCTCCGCTGCGTAGCGGAACACATCCATCGGATCCCGGGTTGTGGAACGTCCGTCCTTCAGGGATTCCCGCCATTGATCCAGGATCGCGGAAACAAGGGTTGGATCGTCGTGAATGTTGGCAGCATCCGCGAGAGATTTTGGGAGCTTTTTCAGCAACTCCCGCGCTCGCTCGACCGATTCCCGAAACGTCGGAGTCGGAGCATCGACGTCGGTGAGTAAGCCGCGCACAAAGGTCGACTGCACCTCGCGATCTTTGACTCCCTGTATCAGGGGAAGCGTCTCATCGAGCACGTCCGAATTCTGTGCGGCTGCCTTTGCCCAGCCAGTCACTGCCAAGTCGAGCAATCGCGGTTGCCCGCCCATGTTCCAAGTCGTGGAAAGCGACGTGATCGCAGCAATGGCGCGCTTGGGATCGATCACTGACCAGCGCTCAAAGAGTCGTTGAAAAGCGTTCGTTGCTGCCGTGCCGGTGAGCCGCATTTGCCCGGAGTAGCGCTCAAACAACGCAGCGCAGCCATCTGAATCGAGGGTATCGACCGCATTGAAAAACGCGAGTTGTTGCCGTGGCGATGCGGCGAGGCCGGACAAATGTGCCGGAGGCTCCCATGCGTGAGTTGCAGGAAATGGCTGACGATCGACGGCAATGTCCGCAGCTCCGGGGCGGTTCCCCTTGCCTCCCGTCGGTGATCTTCCACTCGCCCCCCACTTGAGTGTGATTCCCGCCGTGAACCCAAGCGCCACTCCCATCAGCGTGAACCACAAGATCGGCTGCCATTGATTTTCTCTCATCCGTGGCGATGAGCATAGCGGCATGCGCAGGGAATAGGCGATGATTATCTGGGGGAATGACAAAGTAGCTTGGGGAACAGCCCGATCGTTCCTCTGCCGGAAAAAAACCGAAAAATTAGGTTTCGGCTCCCGGGCGCATTTCGTATGATCCCAGAAAATTTGTCTACTATTGAATGATGGACTCCAACTCCAATTTGATTTCAGAACAGGATTCGCCACAGCAATCCGGGGCGACGCCGTGTCTGCCGGGATCCGATCAGCTTGCGCTGCCCTTAACCGCGACCGAACGCGCGGCCTCCTGGAAGCAGGTCAACAAACTCCACCCGGCGAATCGGTTTCGCCTGATGTTTGGACAGCCGCTTTTGCCAGAAGGGCAGAAGAATGGGACGTCCCAATCGTAGATCTTTCCAGACTCAGTATTACTCACGACGCCGACGGTTTCATAACATCACGCGTTCGAGCTGAAGCTTGAGCTACTTTCTCAAAACGACGAACGGCTCTGGATTTCTCCAGAGCCGTTCGGTTGATTCGCGTTGGCGCTCTACTCAGGGTTCAATTGTCGCCGTCGAGCAGGCGGCCGAGGCCGCCTAGCACTGAGCCTTCACCCTGGGATCTGCCGCCGGCGGATGGGGCGTGGGCGAGGATGCGGTCGGCCATGCGGGAGAATGGCAGGCTCTGCAGGTAGACGGTGCCGTGTCCGCTGAGAGTGGCGAGGAACATGCCTTCTCCACCGAAGAACATGGACTTCAAATTGCCAGCGCGCTGGATGTCGTAGTCGATGCCGGGTGAGAAAGCGACGATGCAGCCGGTGTCGACGCGCAGGGTTTCGCCTTTAAGTTCTTTCTTGGTGATGGTGCCGCCTGCATGAATGAATGCCATGCCATCGCCGCGCAGGCGCTGGAGAATAAAGCCTTCCCCACCAAAGAATCCGGCCCCGAGCTTCTTGTTGAACGCGATGGAAACCTCAGTGCCAAATGCGGCGCAGAGGAACGCATCCTTTTGACAAATGAGTTCACCGGAGGACTCCGCCATGTTGACCGCGACAATCTTGCCTGGGAACGGAGCTGCAAAGGCAACGCGCTTCTTGCCAGAACCACGGTGGGTGAAGTGGGTCATGAAGATGGACTCGCCAGTCAGTGCACGCTTGCCAACGGAGAGCAGTTTCCCCATGAGACCTTCGTCCGGTTTCGAGCCGTCGCCCATTTTGGACTCGAACATGATACCCTCTTCGATGTAGTTCATTGCACCTGCCTCCGCGACCACACTTTCACCCGGGTCGAGTTCCACTTCTACGATCTGCATGTCGTCGCCAAAGATCTCATAGTCGACCTCGTGGCACTTCTTTGGTGATCCGTGAGGGATGGGTGGCGGAGCGCCGACGGTCACTGCGTTCGCATTGAACAACTGCCCGATCGCCTGTCCGGCGGGTGTCCATTGCGTCAGCCCTTCCGCCCAGACGAGCGAATTTGGGGTGATTTGGTCTTCTGCGATCAGTGACGGAAGCTCCGACTCCGGTGCCTGTTGTTTTTGATTCTGTGGATCTACGTAATGCCAGGTTTTCATATTCTCGATGGATGAATTGGAAGATTGATAGACTATTGATAGACTACAATGCTTAACGACTGGGAGTGAAACCGCAACCCGGCTTCCGGGCAATTGCAAAATGCTGAGTGTCCTGCAACGCGGCTGACGATAGGGGCGCTTTCGACACGCTTTGATGCATAGCCTGGCTGCGAAATTTCGATCTCACCCAGCTCCTGAACGCCGGGTGAGATCGGGGTGGTGCGCGTGCACTGAGTCTACAATATGGAATGATTCAAGCTCGCACGCCACAGCATTTTTTGAACTTCCGTCCACTGCCGCACGGGCACGAGGCATTGCGGCCGCTGCTCTGGAGATCGCGCGGGCGGACGTCAAAGTTCAGGCGGATCTCAGACTCTGCTGGTCGCAGGCGCTCGGAGAGGATTCTGGCCTCCGCTCGGGATGCTGCTTCCAGGCCTTCGCGAGCTGCGGCGATGATTCCAAGGCGGATGCTGTCGAGCCGGTCTCGGAACACGAATGAGGCCTCACGAGTGAATTCTACCAGTGGGTCTTTCTGCGCGAGAGCCTGGAAGCCGATCCGCTCACGTAGGGCCTCAAGCTCGACCAGGTGCATTTGCCATGCCCGATCAATCTTTGTCAGCGCTGCCTGGCGCAGGAATTCTCCCGGCGAAACGAGATCGTGATCGATCGCCGTAACTGCTTCGCGGACACGGGTTACGATCGCGTCCTCCAGCCGGGCGTGCACCGGAAGCAGGTCGCGCTCCTGTGCCAGTGCCTCCAGTTCATCCAGTAGGGGAAGTGCAAAGTAGTCGACTTCGGGTGCGAATGTCAGGGTGTGCGATCCGCTGCCATCGTCCAGAGGTTCGATATGCACGGCGCTGCTCAGGCAATCGGGAAGCGCTTCGAACAACCAGTCCTGCGGATGCGCGGCGTGCAGGAGTTCATTGCGCCAGTCGTAGATCCAGGATCGCTGGCCGTTGACCACTTCATCATAGCGAAGCGTCCTGCGCCGTTGTTCGTAGTCCGTTTTCTCCACGCGTTTCTGTGCGCTCGAAATCGTTCGCGTCAGCATGGGGCTGGCCAGAGGTTCGCCTTCGACGTGCCCCACCTTGTCCAGAATCACGGCCATCTTTCCGCCATTGTCGATGCGCCGCATGAGGTGGTCTTCGAGACTTAGAAAGAACACAGACGTGCCCGGATCTCCCTGACGGGCGCAGCGGCCGCGCAATTGCCGATCGACTCTTTGCGACTCATGACGTTCGGTGCCGATGACGAACAGGCCGCCCAGATCCGCCACTCCATCGCTGAGCTGAATATCGGTGCCGCGGCCGGCCATGTTGGTGGAAATGGTCACGGCACCTGGCTCTCCGGCGCGCGCGATGATTGCGGCTTCCTGGTCGTGATGCCGCGCATTGAGCACCTGATGCGGGATGCTCTCGCGCTTGAGTAGACGGCTGAATGTCTCCGATGCCTCGACGCTGGCGGTGCCAACCAGCACGGGTTGATTGCGGCTGTGCGCCGCTTTGATCTCCCGCACGGCGGCCTGGTATTTTTCCTTCCGCGTCTTGAAAACCTGATCCTGCAGGTCGACGCGCTGGCACGGTCGGTGGGTTGGCACGAGGATGACATCCAGCCCGTAGATGTCCTTCAATTCCCCCGCATCGCTCATCGCAGTGCCGGTCATTCCAGCCAGATGGTCATAGAGGCGGAAGTAATTTTGCACGGTTATCGATGCCATGGTTTCCGACTCCGGTTGAATGGTCACGCCTTCCTTCGCTTCCACTGCCTGATGCAGGCCATCGCTCCAGCGTCGACCCGGCATCTCGCGCCCTTGCGCCTCATCGAGAATCACCACTTCGCCGTCTTTGATGAGATAGTTGCGATCTCGTTCGTAAAGGCAGAAGGCCTTGAGCAATTGCCGGACTTCATGGATGCGGCGTCCGTGTTCATCGGCGTCGGCCTCCAGTCTTTCACGGCGCTGTTGCTTGATTTCCTTTGTTTCATCAAGATTGTCGATTCTTGCCAGTGCAGACATAAGATCGCCGACTTGAAACAATTCGGGGCAATCGGGCGACATGAACCGGCAGCCTTTGTCCGTCAGTTCCGCGTCGTGGCTGCGCTCGTCTATCCAGAACAGAAGCTCGTCCTTCATTACGAACAGCTCGCTGCGGCGGCTGTCTACGTGGAAGTAGAGTGTGGCATTCTCGAGAAGCCTCAACAGTGCAGGATCCTGTTTCATTCGACGCAGACCGGGGTGCAGCGGCTGGGCCAGGCGGCATTTGTAAAGCAGCATCCCTACCGCTGCATCCGTATCGCGATGGCTGCCGTCTCCGTAGAGGTCGCGCGCCTCCTGGATCATTTTGTTGCAGTGTGAGGCTTGCTCTTTCACGAGGCGCGCCACACTGGAAACGTAGATCGGCAGGAAGCTCGATCGTGTATTTCCAATGGTAGTGATAATCATCGGAGTGCGGGCTTCGTCGATGAGCACGGAGTCAACTTCATCGACAATGGCGAAGTAGTGCCCCCGCTGTACCTGGGTTCCGGCAGAGCGCGCAAGCCCGTTGTCCCGCAGGTAGTCGAAGCCAAACTCGCTGGAAGTTCCGTAAGTGATATCGAAGGCATACATCGCCCGGCGCTGATCCGGACTTTGATCGTTCTGCAGGCATCCGGTGGTAAGTCCCAGTGTCGCGAACAATTTGCCCATCCATTCGGCATCCCGGGCAGCCAGATAGTCGTTCACCGTAATCATGTGGACGCCGCGCCCGGCCAGCGCTCGCAGGTAGGCGGGCGCGACCGCAGTCAACGTCTTGCCTTCGCCAGTCGCCATCTCGGAGATATTGCCCTGAAACAGGACATTGCCTCCTGCAATCTGGACATCAAAGGGGATCAGCTTCCATTCCGGGTCACGCTCAGCAAGAAGGCGGGATGCCTGCCTGACAAGCGCAAAGGCATCCGGTGCGATCAGTTTCAAATGTCGGTCGATCACGTCCAGGCGGTCAGGATCGAGCGCCTGCACCTCAGATTGCCAGACAGAAGTCTGGTGCTGACAATCTTCGGTCGTGAAATTGGCGAAGCGCTTTTCGCGCTCGGTAACATCGGCTACAAAACGGCGCAGACTGCGGCTGTCGCGGGCGGCTTTTGAAGAAAACAGTTTAGTTGGAATCCAATTTAACATGGCAATAAAAAGATGAAATAGTTGACTGTGTAAGTGACAGATATGGGCGCGAAGATGCGCGGGCACAGGGTGCCTGAGTCGATCGTCTACAGCGCCGTGAAGGTGCAATGAGAGACATCGATCTGCGGCGAAGCGCGCGCTCAGGATGAGCTAAGAGATCGCCGAAACTCCCGAACAGGAGAATAAGTTACCGTCCGCGAGCTGCGGAGGTATTGGGAATCGCCAAGGGTATCAGGCGCGACTTATCCAATCCTAGTAAGATCAGGCGCAATGTCGTTTAACCCTCGTTGATTGCGGATAACTACGCGAGCGGAGGAGATCCGCTGCGATGAGGCGCATGGTGTGACGATCCACATGCGGCGGGTATCGCCGGTTGAGCAGAACAGTCGTCAGCTACCGCGGCGATTGCCTGCACCGGACGTTCGAGTCCGGCAGGTTTCGCAGCCGCCGCGACAAAGCGCGATGACTGCAGGAAAGAAGCCTTAAAGCAAACACGAGGCGCGGGCTTTTCAACTGCGCATTCCGTCGCCTGTGTCTGGCTAAGAAGACGGCCAGCATAACTGAGCAACGCCGCACGCGCGGACGGTGAGTCCGAAAGCATCGCACTCAGAACGAGTGCCGAAATGGCGGTAAAGAAACGCATCAGCTTTGACAGGGAAGGTGCTTTCGAACCTGTCCTGCCGCAAGTGAAAGCTGCTACATTTTATTCTCCGCAGATAGAGAGCTATGGCGAGCGCTGTCTTTCGAAACACTCTGGACTTCGCTCCGCCGATGACTGAATGTTTTTACCATGAGTGATCCAAATGAAATCCTCCCCCGCACATCGAATCGCGAACTGCAGTTCGAGCACGGCACAGCGCTGGGCATGAGCCACCGCTGGCACAAAGGTCAATACTGTACGATTCTAACAAAGGCCGGAATCGTCGGTTGCGGAATTTATGACCTGACGACGCCCGCCGAATTCGGCCAGGCAATTGCCATTGCCAAGGGAACTCCCGACAACCCACTGACCGAACCGGAAGATCTCTATGAAGCAAAAATCGTCGGCCTCACCCCGCAGGCCGCCATGCTGGGAATCCGTGAGGGGATGACCGGCCGGGAGGCCGTCGAGCTCATGTTGCAGGCGGAACTCGACGATTAGGCTGAAGAGGCTCCTGAACTCTTGCGTTTCCCGGGAGGCTCCTCTATGAGTGCGCGCGATGTTGTCCTTTTCGACATGCTGGAACAGCAGTAGACACACGAATGGCGAGGATCTTGTGCGCGAGATCCTCGAGATGGGTTTTGATACCATTGAAATCAGCCACGGACTGAGTGTCTCGTTGCTGCCCGGAATCAAGCAGGCGTACGATCGCGGCGGATTCAAGGTTTCAGGCTTGCACAATTTTTGCCCTTCTCCGGTGGAGGTGATGATCGATGCACCGGACTGTTACGAGTTCACCTCGCACCGCCCGTACGAACGTGAACGCGCCATCAGCCTGACGATGAAGACGCTGGAATACGCGAAGCAGTTCAATGCTTCGTATGTGGTACTGCACATGGGCAGCGTGCCAATGAAGAAGATGTCGAAGCAGCTGACGACGATGGTGAAGGAAGGAAAGCTGAACTCCCGCGAGTATGTGAAGCTCAAGCTGAAGACGATCGAGACGCGCGAAAAGCTGGCCCCGCTGTACGTGAAGCGCGCGAAGGCAGCGCTTACGATGATCGCCGAGAAGGCAGAGGAAGTGGGGATTCCCGTAGCGGTCGAGAGCCGCAGTAAGTACGAAGATGTGCCGAGCGAACGCGAGATGATCGAGATCATGAGAGAGTTCGAGGACAACCCGTTCGTCGGCTACTGGCATGACTTCGGTCACGTCCAGCTCAAGGCAAATCTTTCCATGCTCAGTCACTACGAATGGCTGAAAACGATGCAGCCCTATCTGATCGGCTGCCACCTGCACGATGTGCAATGGCCCGCGCGCGACCATCAGGTGCCGCTGACGGGCACGGTGCAGTATGACAAATTGATCCCGCTGGTTGATCCGGCAAAGCCGATGGTCTGGGAGCTGAGCCCGCGCCGGAAAAAGGAGCAGATTCTCGAATGCCTGCCAAAGTGGATCGAGCGCTACGGCCCATGACACCTTGATCGTTGCGCAGAGCCGCTTTCTGCGTGAGGTATCCGCCGTCCGCCGGATACCGTTTCTATTCCCGGCGGTACCACTTTTCGTTATGATAGGTAAACTTTTCAGCCTTCTTGCCGAGGGACTCACTTTCTTCCGACAAAATGATCTCCGCACAGTCGCTGCTGCGGTGCTGAGCCGCGATGCGCATCCGCTGCTGCAGTTTGCCAAGTACATCGTCTGTGGCGGCGTTGCGTTCACCACGCATCAGGTCATCGCCCTGGCACTGGGCATTTACGTTTTTCACGACCGCGCCTATGAGCTGGATATTCAGAGCACCCGGATTGCAGACTTCCCTCAATCAGGACAACGCACTGTGATCATCGGGGAGGCGGACGGTGAACTCGGGCTGAGAATTTTCGATGCGCATGGCGGGATGACTGCCGATGGTACCGCCAACGCCTTCCCCGGCAAAGAGGGAGAAATTGCCAGGCTTCGCACGCTCATGGCTGATCACTGGGCAACGCCGGAATCGATGACCTTCAGCGAGGAAGCAGAGGTGATCAAGCAGGCAACCGCCATCACGGGTTACAACCCTGACATTGAGCGAAAACACAACTCATTCGTCAACAACACGATCGCTTTCGCACTGTCTACCGTGGTGGCATACATTCTGAACATCGCATTCGTTTTCACTCCCGGCAGACATTCAAAGCGAAAGGAGATCACCCTGTTCGTCGGGGTGTCTCTCATCAGCTACGTCGGCGGCATGCTCGCGGTCGATCTGGTATTCCGATATCTCGGCAACGTCGCAGCGCTGGCGAGCATTGCGCGGTTCCTGTCGGTGATCGCGAATCTCGGTTTTGCAGTGACATCGGCGATGGTCAACTACGTTTGCCGGAAGTTCATCATCTTTCAGAAATAGGCAGCCCAATCGTGACTTCGAAGAGTTCAACAGCACATTCCGGTGGCGGCAATCGACGTGTGGCAATCACGGGGATCGGCCCGGTCACGCCTATCGGCACCGGGCTGGAGCCGTTCTGGCAGGGGCTGCTGGCACAGAAGAGCGCGATCAGGAGGCTGACCCGATTTGATGCAGCTCATTGCAGGGCGAAGCATAGCGCCGAGATCAACGACTTTGCCCCGGAAAGTTTCTTTCAGCCGCACAAACTGAAGCGACTCGATCGCTATGCGCAATTTGCAATGGTTTCGGCGAAGCTGGCAATCGATGATGCCGGCATCGTTCCAGACACCATGTCTGAAGAGGAATGCAACCACGCGGGCGTGATCTTTGGCACCGCGCTCGGCGGCATTTCCGATGCCGAGGCAGAGCATGTGAAGTATATGGAACGCGGCCCCAGGGCTGTGGGCCGCTCGCTGGCACTGCAAATTTTTGGCGGAGCTGCTCACTCTAACATTGCAATCGAATTCGGCTTCACCGGGCTCAGCACCACCAATTCGAACAGTTGCGCCAGTGGCAATATTGCGCTTGGCGAGGCGTTTCGACTGATCCGCAGCGGGCAGCTGGAACTGGCGATTGCCGGTGCCGCTGAATCATCGCTCGCACCGCTGACATTCTCAGCATTCGACAACATCGCCACCATGAGCCGCTGGGATGGTGAGCCGGCCGAACACGCGTGCTGCCCGTTCGACGCGCGCCGCGACGGGTTCGTGATGGGCGAAGGTGCGTGTTCCTTTGTCCTTGAAGAGATGAGTGTTGCAAAAAAACGCGGGGCCCGCATCTACGCCGAAGTGCGGGGCTTCGCCCACAACAATGAAGCCTACCACATGACGACACCACGACCGGGGGGCAAGCTGGTTCAGCGGGTGATGAGCCAGGCGCTGCAAGAGGCCGAATTGAACGTATCCGACGTCGGCTATATCAATGCACACGGTAGCTCGACACAACTGAACGACGCCAACGAAGCCCTGGCGATCCGCGATCTCTTCGGCTCCCATGCGCAGTCGTTGGCGATCAGCGCCACCAAGGCCTACACCGGTCACCCACTGGGAGCGGCCAGTGCCATCGAAGCCGCCTGCTGTGTTCTGGCGATTGCCCGCGGCTTTATCCCGCCCACGCTCCATTACATGGCATCGGAACCTGAGCTCGCCGCCCTCGGCCTTGACTTCGTGCCCAATCAAGGCCGGGAAGAAAAACCCAAAGCCTGCCTGAACAACGCATTCGGATTCGGCGGTATCAATTCTTCCATCGCCCTCACCCAACCGGAGTGAGCCTGGGAAAACTTTCCATTTTTCGTTGGGGTGCGGCGAACAAGTCTACTACCATGTGGCGGATGAATGGACACCTGCGAATCTTTCAACTGATCCTCGTGATTGCGTATTCCAGCCTTACAGTGTGCAACGCGATCGCCGATGAGGAGGACATCAAAGCGTCGCTAAAGCAGCTCCGGGATCCCGACGTGGAGGTGAGAATTGAAGCCTTGAGATCGGTGATGACTTCCCTTGATCCGCAGCTTCCAGAGGCGATTTTACCGTTGCTGGATGATGAGGGTAATTCCACCCGGCGTCTCGCCGCCCGCGCGATTGGCAGCCGTTGGTGGCAAATAGCGGAAAAGCGCATCCCGTCATTTGTGGAAGCTCTGGAGAAACACAAAGGCAGCCGTTTTGAAGACGAGCGGAACATGGTGCTGCGCGCTCTGGGGCTTCTAAAAAAAGATTATACGTCGGCCATGTTTGCGCGAAGTGCAGACCGGCGATGGGTAATCTACGAAAGGCGAGGGCTGCCTTGTCTCATCGATACAAAAACCCAAACTGAGGAACTGATTGGTTGGACTCCCGATCAAGATGGCCAAATGCCTGCAGCATGGGGGAATGCCAGATTGACGGACAGCGTTGTCTGGCATCCTAAACGGAATTGGGTTGTTCTGGACATACTTCTGGGGAGAAAAGCAGGCAGCGTCTGGGTGTGGCGCGAAGAGGGAGGGCTACTGCAATGCAGCCCGGCTACCTTCGCAAAGGCGTTGAATCAACCGGAAGAAACCATCTTCTACGGCGCTGGATTCTTTCCGAGTATCCAGGGCTGGAAAGGCGAAAATGTTCTTATAAACGTCAGCTACAGCACTGAGACTCAGGGCAATTTTGTCGATCATGAGGCCTCGTTTGCGTGGCACGTCGGGACGAATTCCTTGAAGGTTACTTCTAGGACGAGTTCCCCGTGAAGCTTGCTGCATCATCAATCGCCTGTGCGTACCTTTGACCTGGAGTGCGCCGGTCTTGACGGCGCTTTTTTGCCGGACAAACAGTGCGCGAACAGAAAAAGCTCATGGAAGCCTGAGCACTCCAAACGAAGCTGTCTGCTGGTGATGGTTAGAATCCCCGCGAAGGCGAAATTTCCGGGTTCTGGTCTCGCTTCACAGCATTGCTGGCTTCTTCTGCATTCCGTTTCTTGATCAAAAACAAGAACTCCCAACCGCTCGGGCCACCGATGTGGAACTCTACATAGGATCTCGCCGAGATCGCGGCTTTCGGTGCGGTGAGGCGATGATGAGACACTGAAGTCTTCTCCTGGCAAACGAAAAACCTGGTCGCCCCGTAACGTCGCTGCCATCGTGATGAGGTAGCGCTGAACCCGCCTTGCCGGAAGGCACAAGATTGGCGCAAGCTATGAGCAAGATTACGTTGGCGGCGATTCTCAAGGTGGTCTAGCTTCCCGGCAAACCTGTAGAGTTCCCTTTTCTCCTTTTGTTGCCATGCAATCCCTTCGTTTGCCCTGTCGCTTTGTGAATTGATTCCAGCAGTCGCTTATGAATCTCTGGGTGCTACTAGGCGACATCATCATTCTGCTGGCTGGGGCTTTCCTGCTCGGCGGGTTGTGTTCCCGGTTCGGCCAGAGCCCTCTTGTTGGCTACTTGTTAGCAGGGATGCTGCTGGGTGGATCGGGCAGCCTGGGTGTCATCCAGTCCAATGACGAGATCGAGGCCATTGCCGAACTTGGGGTTGCATTGCTGCTGTTCAGTCTCGGTCTTGAGTTTTCCGTCCTACGCTTAAAGAAACTGGGTGTCCGGCCACTGGCGGGTGGCGCGATTCAGATTGTCCTGACAATCGCGTTGGGAGCTGGGGCGGCAATGCTGTTTGGGCTGGCGACAAGAGAGTCGATCGCCGTGGGCACTATGATCGCTTTGAGTAGCACCGCCGTGGTTCTGCGAATCTTGATGGAGCGTTCCGAAATGGACATGCCTCACGGTCGGAACAGCCTCGCCGTCCTGCTGACGCAAGACATGGCGGTGGTACCGCTTGCACTGTTGATGACCCTCCTGGGCGGCACAGGCGATGCGTCGGCCGTGACCATGCAGGTAGGCAAGCTCCTCCTCGTCACCTCTGGTCTGGTCGGCGGAATGTTCCTGCTAACCAAAGCAGCCGTCGTCACACTCGGAAAACTCACACTCCACCGCAACCGTGAGCTGACGATGATCTTTGCTCTCGGCACGGGCCTGGGAGCCGCTTGGATCTCGCACCAGGCGGGGATCTCGCCTGCCCTGGGTGCGTTCGTTGCTGGCATGATGCTGGGCGGTTCTCCCTTTGCAGTCCAGATCCGCGCTGACGTCTCTACCTTCCGGGTCGTGTTCCTGACACTGTTCTTCGGTTCGGCCGGGATGGTCGCCGATCCGTGGTGGATCGTCTCGCACTGGCATGTCGTCGCACTGGTAACGATACTGTTGACATTGGGAAAACTCGTCATCATCTGGACGATTTTTCGAGCGCTCGGCCATACCCTTCGCGTCGCGATGGCAACGGGCCTGTGCCTCGCGCAGATTGGCGAGTTTGCATTTGTGTTAGGCGCCGTCGGTCGCGGCGTCGGCGTCGTGTCGACAGAAACACATGCTCTTATTGTCTCTGTTACGATCGTATCATTCTTCCTCAGCGCCTTGATCGTGCCCCGTGCCCCTCGCATCGCCAACTGGGTCGCATCCCGATTTTACAAAGAGGACTTGAGTCTGGCAGCGTCGAGCGAGTCGAGTGCTCCGCCTGATGTGGTCGTCATCGGATTTGGGCCGACTGCTCAGATTGCCACAGTTCCACTGATCGAAGCGGGCAAAGAGATCACGGTCATCGATCTCAATCAGGAAGGTGTGGCACAAGCGCTCGCGTGCGGGTTTCGGGGAATCATTGGCGATGCCACGCAAACCGAAGTTTTGGAGCACGCGCAGGTCCCCGAGGCGAAAGTCGTCTTGATCACAATTCCCAACCATCAATCGGCCCTGATGATCTTGGAACAGGTGCGTTTTCTCGCACCCCACGTGCAAGTCGTTGTTCGCTCGCGTTACCAGATGAATACAGATGATTTGATTTCAGCTGGTGGTCATGACGTTGTCGGCGATGAGGAACAAGTCGGTCAGGCGCTCTCCATCAGCATCTCGAAATGGCTGAATTCCGAATCTTAGTCGAAGATTTGTTCTGTTCACTACGCCGCCATTCCTTTATGAAGGAGATGAAGTTATGCGTTGGAGTATTGTATGAGCAGTTTGCATTGGAATTGCAGAATGAAGAGTTTCGTGGAGCCGTGTTTGAGGATGTTGGTGCTCGTGCTGCTGGCTGCCACTGCATCTGGTCAGACGGGCGGGGTGCTGAAAGGGAGTGTGACTACGGTTCCGCCGCTGGTTCGATCGCGGGCTCCTATTCCGCTGCTGGTGACGCTTCACTGGGACGGTAGCGGATTTCTCATAGGAGATATCAAAGTTACGATCACCAGCTTCGATGAACCGGTGTTTGAGCACATCACGGAAGGCGCAGCACTTCAGCAGGGGCTGAATGAATTCCGCATGATGGTGCCGGTCAGGACGACGGCCAGCAAGGTGTTTGCTCAGCTCGAATTCATCCCGGAGAAGGGAAGCGCGATCGACCTCGGGGGCAGCCCGCTCCCCGTTCCAACCAGGGATGAGCAGGGGTTTACGATTCTGGTCGGCTCGCCGAAGTTCGGCACCGGGCAGCCAGTCGCAGCCACGTACCGGAGCCTCTGGCATTCGCTCCGGTTCGAGCTGCTCGTCCATGAGGATGCGTCCGTTTCGCGCAATGGCATCTCGCGCAATGTGAAAACGTATCCGGCACTCATGGGTGCCAGGGATTTTCCCAAGGATCCGATCGAGCATTGCGCCTACGATGTCGTTTTCCTGCAGGACGATATCAGCTGGCTGGATGAAAAGCAGCTGACGAGCCTGACACAATGGGTGCATGCGGGCGGATGCCTGGTCTTGAGCAATCCCCTGAGCCCGTCCGAAAAGTTCAGAGACTTTCTCTTGCAAATGGCCAACGTCCCAGCCTCGCAGCTGGATCTGTCGAGCAAGCGATCACTCGCCATGCATTCGGAACTCGGCAGGGTTCTGGTGCTGCCCCAGGGGTTCGCTGCGGAAGATTCACTCCATCCGACGGATCAACATCTACCGATTTCCAACTCGCCAGCACTTCCTGCAAATGTGCTGGCGTTCATCTGGAGGTTCGGACACATTTTGAATTCCTCGCAAGCGTCTGATCAATTGGATCGGATCGTTCTACCGAATGGAGTCATTCTACCAAATGGAGGAGTTCCACCGATTGGAATCATTTATCAGGAAAACGAGATCGAACACGGTTTTGCTTCTCAGCTCAGCGGCGATTTGCTGCCCACGGGTGTTGAGGCTATCCCTCTCGGCTCGATTGCGCTTATCGTGACCCTGTTCATCCTGATCAGCGGGCCAATCGACTATTTTGTGCTCGGTAAGATGCGTCGCCGCGTGTTCACCTGGATTGTCCATCCCTGCGTTGCCCTGGCGGTCACATTGCTTATCGTCACCCTCACCAATCGGCGGCTGGCAGTTGAGGCACCGGGGAGGAAGATCACGATCATCGATATCGGCAAGGACGGGCGGCCACTCAGCGAAAACTGTTTTCAGCTCCACTTTGCCTACAACGAGCACATCCATCAGATCCAGCACAAGAATACACTCGTCACCCGGCTGCCTTCGGGGGTGAATGATAGCAAATGGTGGGCAACTGGACGATTTCCAACGTATCACGTCACCAGTTTTGAGCTGGCGAAGTGGTCGCCGCTGGTTACCCGGAGCATGACCATTGGCGACGCCGAAAACTCCAATATCGAGGTGCCGCAGATCGAATGGGATACCATCGATCCTTTTTCTGTGAGCGATGACACATTCAGCTCTCACCTTTTGGAGCAGGCGAAGATCCACGCCAGTGGCGAATGGTTGGTTAAGATTTGGAGAAGAGGAAAGCTGAAGGAGATGGGCGAAGCCAATCTTATCCCCAAAAAATGGGATCAGTATTTCGTCGATCTGGAATCAGATTATGTCCGACGCCACCGGCGGTTCTTGAACGAGGCGTCGATCTTCGACCATGTCCACTCACCGAGCGGGAGCGCTTCACTGGAGGACATTCCGCGCACGAGTGTCGATGATGACGACTTTGTTGTGGTCGTGTTAGTCGTTCGGGACGGCGGGGACTTAACCGTCTATCGCAGAGCTTACCGTAACCCAAGTTCCACCATCAGCGAGCTATGAACATTCACCGGCGGAGATACACATCAGAGTTGGCCGCACCGCTGCTGGTAAAGGAGCTGACTGAGCGGGCCAACCGCCAGCAGACTTATATCGTCCGTGTGGCGTTTGCGCTTCTGTTCTATGGGGCATTCGCGATCATGGCTTATAACGAGTTTTCGATATCCGCCGGCTCACGTTTCGGTGCTGGCGCCGAGATTTCCAGGCTGGCCATCAATGTGCAACTGGCGGGCATCTTCCTGTTTCTGCCGGCAATGATGTGTGGGGTCATCACCTCCGAGAAGGAGCGGGGAACACTTGAGCTGATCACATTGACCGATGTGTCCTCCAGGGCGCTCATCGTGCAAAAGTATCTCGGCGGACTGGCACCGATGATCACCTGCCTGCTCATGGCCCTGCCTATCAACGGAGTCGCCTATGCGATGGGTGGCTTGTCGCAGACTCAAGTGATCACGGGCTCGCTCGCGATCGTGCTTACGGCGCTCAATGTGGGAGCGTTTTCCCTCATGGTTTCCGCATACTGCCGGACAACGCTGGGAGCCTTCGCTGCGGCCTACTGCCTCGGAACGATCTGGTATTTCGGGCTCTCATTGGTGTGCGGCTCTGGTGTTCTGCTGCCCCCAGGTGCCTACTTCTACAGACCTTCCGAACTCAAATTAAATCTGGCATCCGCCATCCCCACTCTGGCGATCACGGCAAGCTTTCTTTTTCTGTCACACAAGTTCCTGCTCGAACGCGCAAATGCTCCACGGACGAATCAGCTCTTGAAATGGTTCCAGGAACTGGACCGCTGGTATCAGGACATCAACAAGCAGTTCGGCAATGTCCAACTCGTGAAGGACAGAGGGAACGACCTCCCGGACAAGCATCCCATCCGCTGGCGGGAGATAAGGGCCAAGGCAATGGCAAAGATACAGTATCTCATTCGCTTGATGCTGCCAGTGGAGGTGATCGTGATCATCTTCGTCGGCCTTGCAAACGCCTCGAGGCACGACATTGCTGGACACCACTTGGAGATGGTCGTGTTTGTTCTCTGGATGATCGTGGCGGCACTGCTGACCGTACAGGGATCGAGCCTCATCACCGGAGAGCGGGTGAGCCAGACTCTGGAAGTCCTGCTGACCACGCCCATCCCAAGGCGCGCCATTGTTGCCGAAAAGGCGGCAGCGGTCCGCATATTGAGTTTCATTGCACTGGTTCCGCTGCTCACCGTGGCGCTCGGGAATTGGTATCTTCGATTCTACGACAACTTCTACCTGATCGTGCATGCCCTCACATTCCTTGTCTATTTTCCGCTGATATTCTGGTTTTCTGTTGCCGTCGGTCTGCACCAGAAGTCACGCTACAAAGGCGTGCTGTTTGCCGTGGGACTCTTGTTTTCATGGTGCGCTCTTCCGATTGTCCTCACCAGTGCCATCGTCGACATGCATCCTTTCCCCGGTGTCGAGAAGCTGCGTCCTCTCACTCTGTTCAGCCCCGCATCGGTGATCATTGCGAATGAAGAATGGGGATTCGAACAATACTTCTCAGCCTACCGCTGGCCAGCGTTCACCGGACCGTCCGCGCTTATCTACTTCCCCATCGTGCTTAACTTCACCTTCCATACTGCACTTGCCATCGTGTTCCGAAGCTACAGCCTGAGAAGCGCCGAAACGCGATTGGCAGCCCGGTAGGATTCACGACCAGCGCAACCATTGACACGCAAGCTTCGATGGAATACGCTTCAATGAAGTGGATGCGAAAAAAAAGATAAATCCTGCCAAAATGCCCCACCCGGAAACGGCGGTGCAGATGATCCGCTTGAGACCTTCTACAAGCGATTACGAGACCTTTGTTCTGACTACATCAGCTGTACTGGGAGCAACAGGTCCAGCATCTCGCAAAACCAGGCCCAACAAGCTGTTGCTCTCGCTGGCGAACTTGGAATCTTGAATGAAACGCCACTGACTTGGGCTGAGTTCAAAGTTCGGGCATACGATCTCCATTCAGGAACTGAGCATGTGGTAGATCTGTCCGAGGACGGTGACGTCGTGAAAATTACGATTCCACCTGGGTTCGGCCTCACGCCCGCCGTCGTGTCACATCCCGTAGTCAATTTGCGAAACGTGCCTTCATTTCCGGCTGAGCGACAGACGATTGAGTTTCTACCCGCTACCCCACTGGAGTATTTGGAACGTTGGATTGCGTCGAATGAGATATTCGAAGACAATGTCCGGATCGCCTCGGTAGTGCACTGGAGCGACGGCAAAGTATCTTTTAGTATCCTGCAACCGCAATACCATGGAGAACCCGCTACCGATCGAGAAATTGAGAGCTTCTTTAACGCGTCGGGCTGGACTCGCATTCGCGACAGATCCGGGCATATCATATTCTTCAACTACGCGTTTCAAACACTGGCGATAGACGCACTGCCGCGCAATTGTTATATCAACGATGGCTCGCTGCTTCCGTTCGATGTGATTCTCTGCCGACCAAATGATCCGTTGGAGAAGTTCCTTTGTCTGTATCCAGACTGAGCTGATCGACGTTAGGCTTTCGGCGAGTCAGGCCCGCCTCATTCGGCACTCCCTCTCGGTTTCTCGATGAGCACCTCTACTGTCGCGAACTAAGACTCGAACGCAGGGTTTACGCAAGTAGCGATC
>JAGROY010000144.1 GCA_020439995.1 Verrucomicrobiia bacterium | reverse complement strand
AGCGGATCATTCATCCGCAGATCACTCAGGAAAAGCTGGAAACCGCTAAGTTCTTCCTGACGGCACGCAGCCGGGCACCGGAAGTCTCCATGCTTGGCTACCCCCGCTTGTCGATGTGGCCAATGGCAAACTCCGTGGGCGGTAGATCCACGTTTGATAAAGCGATTGCGTTTTGCTCAACGATCAACAAGCAGCCTTACTTCTTCCAGCGTCAGGACGCCTATTCCCGTCACGCAGAGTTTTACAACAACTCATCTGGGAGAAATAACATCCTGTATGAAGCATTCCAGACTATCACGGACGACCCGATGCCCGGCTTCGGCAGCAGCTTCGGCTCAAAGTATGGCCAGGGCAAATTTGACGACCGTAACAACATTCTAGCTGAGACACTCGACTACTTCCGCGGCACCAACCTGTACGACCCGAATACCAGAACGCACTACACCAGAGGCGAAGGCAAAAACGCTGACAAAACAGTCGGACACGGTCAGATTGCAGCGATTTGTCTCTGCGGTGGTTCCAGCGATCATACGCAGCGCTGGTATAACTCACGCCTGCCACTGCCCAAGGGCTTTGGTCGCATGTTGGGACTGAGCGAGGTTGCCCTTATCCTGGTTCAACGGGCCGAGTATAAACTCCCCGATCCGAACGAACCGGGCGACACGGGTGCATTCATCGGAGACAAGGATGATCTGGACGCGACTTGGAAGAATGGAGGAAAGATGGTTCCAGGAACCCAGCTCATTCAAATGGGAGTTCTTGTGGAGACCTTTGCTCCTGCCCATGGGTGGACATCCCTGCAGCCGCAGAACACGATCGCAATCGGAGGCGGCGTAGGCAACTCTGAGCAGGATGTTCCCGATTCTTTCACGCTCGGCGGCTATCAGCTGAAGCGAGGAAGAGGCGAAGGAGACCGCAGTGGTTTCACGAAAGCAGCGACCACTGATCCCTCCGGAAGCGTGGCCCCGAAAGACCGACCTCAGGACTGGATTGCCTGGGGTGGTTACGGTGGTGTTCGATTGTTTAAAAGCATCATCAACTTTGAGCCAGTGGTGATTTCCAACACTGAAAGGACCATCGAGTTTGGAGGCTCCACGGAGCGTGATCCTGTCCGCATCATTCTGTATGATACGGTGAATGCAGCCGGTAATCTGGACACAGGCAACCTGATTCAGTCTTACCAGCTGGCGTTTCCTGCGGCAAAGTTCCCCACGCCTACCTTTAATCACGCGAAGGGCAATAAGTTTTACGACTTCAAGCAGCGGATGAGGGACGCCATCACGGGTGGAGCGGACAAACTCTTCAGCCCGACCGCAGATGTCATTCGTTCGTTGGTACCGTCTCACGGAGACTACCGTCTCACTACCAGCAAACGTGTTGTAGAGGCATCGAGCTTTACCCCTCATCCAGACTACTTCAATCAATCTGAACCGATGGCACACTCATTGACGGACTACAGGAGATCCACCGACAACGGCGTGAGCCTGATTCAGGATTCCGGGAGATTCGAGGGCAAGTTCCTTGGATTGGATTATGCAGAAGGAACTGAACCCGACTTCCCGATCGCCGTCTCGAATGACGAATTCGCCAGGGATGTGAACGCCCGCACAGGAGGCCGACGCAAACCGTATGATCCAGATACGACGGGCGACTTCGACAACGGTGTCGGAAACGCGCCGGATGGCCCTTACATCAACCGTCCGGACGATGGTGACATCCGCGGCCTGGGCGGATCGAAAGATCCTTATTATGACAGCAATCGCGACCTCCGGGAAACGGCGACTTCCGTCTTTTCTCCTAACCGCGTGATTCCAAGTCCTGGGATGCTCGGCTCTCTGTCGACGGGTGTTCAAGCTAACGTGCCGTGGCAGACACTTCTGTTCCGGCCGATGCCAGAGAAAAAGCACTTTGGCGCAAAGGAACTGCCAGACCACCTGTGGATGGACTACTTCTGGATGCCGATCGTGCAACCCTACGTCATCAGTGAACCATTCTCGACCGCTGGTAAGATCAACATGAACTACCAGATCCTGCCCTTCGACTACATCCGTCGGGCGACTGGCCTCCATGCTGTCATGAAGGCGGAGAAGATGCTTGTAATTCCGAATTCGGCATCCAAAACCTACAAGACCGGTGCTGGAAACAAGGAATTTCGGAAATGGATCGATATCGACGAAACCCTCAAACAGTGGGATGAGAAGTTCAAAGCGGGTGATGCATTCAGATCAGCGACCGAGATCTGCGACATGTATCTCGTGCCAGAGGGTGAAAAGTGGCGCAATGAGAACGCGATGCAGAACTTCTGGGACAATAACAAGCTCACCGGTGACAACTCGAAGGAGCGTCCGTATGCGAACATGTATCCCCGCCTGACAGTGCGCTCGAACACGTTCAAGGTACACCTCGTGGCGCAATCCATCATCAAGGTGAAGGGGACAGACCCAGCAACCTTCGACAGCCGTCGTGACAAAATTGGTGGCGAGTATCGGGGATCCGCAGTGATTGAGCGAGCCATCGCTCCCGATGACAAGGATTTGCCGAGTTATGCAAGAGAATTGTCGAGAGGCTCCAAGCCAACTTCGCTCGACAACTTCTACACCTATCGGATCGTCAACGAAAAGCGCTTCGCGCCATGATCTGATCGGTAAATCATTACGAAATCCGTTTTGTTTAAAAAATTCGGATTGATGGACGGAGCCCTCGCCAGCGGGGGCTCCGTTTCTTGTACCCCGGCGCACCTTGGTGGATCCGGATTCAGGACTTCCACGCCAGCGTGACATTTCCAGAGTGCATTCCGCCACTTTTTTGTCCAGATTGGCTTTCAAAACCAGTCGTAAACTGGTGGAGTATGCACCAGATTAGCACGCCACAGCCGTAACACTATCAATGACCAGCATCGACTCATTTGAACAAGACAAGGAAACCGTCGAGGTGCTCATGCACTCGAAAGCAAAAATCAAGGCCGAGCTGGCCAAGGTCATCGTCGGGATGGAAGAACCGATCGAACAACTACTGGTATCCCTCTTCGCCGGTGGCCACTGCCTGCTGACCGGTGCACCGGGTCTGGCCAAAACCCTGCTGGTCAATACCGTAGCGGATGTCTTCAGCCTCAATTTTTCGCGTGTCCAATTCACGCCTGACCTGATGCCATCGGATGTGACGGGCACGGAAATTCTCCAGGAAACGGATTCCGGCCGACAGATGAAATTCGTCAAGGGCCCGATCTTCGCCAACATGCTGCTGGCGGACGAAATCAACCGCACGCCGCCCAAAACCCAGGCAGCCCTGCTGGAGGCGATGCAGGAACACCAGGTGACCGCAGCGGGCCGTGTCTACAAACTGGAGCAACCATTCTACGTGCTCGCCACGCAGAACCCGATCGAAATGGACGGCACCTATCCCCTGCCGGAAGCCCAGCTCGACCGCTTCATGTTCAATGTCATCATCGACTACCTGCCGGAAGCCGATGAAATTGCCGTGGTAGGCAAGACCACGAAGACTGACGATTCCAAGCCGGAGCACCTTTTCAGCGGTGCAGATTTGATCCGGTTTCAGCAGGTCGTCCGCAAGGTTCCTGTGGCGGAGGAGATCATCCGCTTTGCCGTGCGCCTGGCCACTCACTCACGCCCGAAGAACCCGTCTTCACCGGATTTTGTGAATCAATACGTGAGCTGGGGTGCCGGACTTCGTGCGGGACAGAATCTGATCCTTGGTGGCAAGGCCAGAGCACTTCTGGAAGGACGCTCGCATGTCACCCGCGAGGACGTCATCGCTCTCGCTCCCCCGGTTTTGCGCCACCGCGTGCTGCTGAACTACCGGGCAGAGGCAGATAGCGTCAGCGTTGAAGAAATCATCACCAAGCTCATCGATCACGTGAAATAGCACGACCGTGTCCTCCCCTCCCGTCTCCATCCCAGAAAACCGGCTCGATGCAGGCACACTCCTGCGCATCAAATCGATGGAGATGCGGGCGCGAATCATTGTCGACGGATTCATGCAAGGGCTGCACCGCAGCCCGCTCCATGGTACTTCTGTCGAATTTGCGGAGTACCGCGAATACGTTCCCGGCGACGACACACGTTTCCTGGACTGGAAGCTTTACGCGCGCAGCGATCGCTACTGCATCAAGAAGTTCCACGCCGATACCAATCTCAGCGCGCAAGTGCTGGTAGACCTGAGCGGCTCCATGTTTTACGGCACCACCGGCTACACCAAGGCGGACTACGCCAAGACACTGGCTGCCACATTCAGCCAGTTCCTCCTCAGCCAGGGTGACGCTGTCGGGCTTGTTACTTTCAGCGATCAGGTCAAGGAGGTCGTCCCTTCGTTGCGCAAGCGCGGCCAGATGCACTCGATCGTCGTCGGCCTGGAAAAATCTCCAAGTTCAGCGGACGAGAACTCCACCGACATTCGGAAGTCTCTACGTGAAATCGTTCCCCTGCTCAAACGCCGTGGAGTTGCCGTTCTATTCAGTGACCTCCTCGCTCCCGCTGAAGATATCAAATCCCAGTTGAGCTACCTGCGCTCGTGTGGCCATGACGTCGTGGTCTTCAATATCCTCGATCCTGCGGAAATCGATTTCCCGTTCGAGAACTTGTCACGTTTCGAGGACATCGAGACCGGAAACCGGATCTATCTCGATCCGCGCACCGCAAAGGAGACCTATCAGAAGCGCTTCACCGCCCACTTCGAGGATATCGAAAAGTTTTGCAAGAGTCTAGGCATCGACTTTTATCAGATTTCCACGGCCGATCCATTCGATGTGCCGCTGAGAAATCTGCTCAGCGAGCGCATGAGGCTCCGAATCGTTAGAAGGAGGAACGGCTAACTTTTATGAGCTTCCTTTTCCCATGGTTTCTCGCCGGGCTGGTCGGACTGGTCGCCCCGATCCTGTTCCACTTTCGCCAGAAGCAGACGAAGGACGTCACCAAGTTCAGCTCGCTGATGTTTCTGGAGACGGCACCGGTGAAACAGCGCACCCAGAGCCAGATTCAGCACTGGCTGCTCCTCATCACCCGCTGCCTCATCATTGCACTCATCGCTCTGGCGTTTACCCGCCCCTTCTTCCGCAGTGCCATCGCGGCCCTGTCAGGCGAGCCTCCAGAAAAAGTGGTCGTTTTGTTAGACCGCAGCGCCTCGATGAAACGTACGGGGCTCTGGGAGGAGGCCGTCGCCAGGGTCACTGAGATCGTCGGCTCACTGAAGCCCAGTGATCTGGTTCAGATCAGCGCCTACGACTCCTCCGTCACGCCAGTATTTTCGTTCGCTGACAGCAAGGAAACGGGAAATGGACGCGATGACAAGATTCAGGAATTGCTGAAGGATTTAGAACCGACATGGGAAAGCACTGACCTCGGCCGTGCCCTGGTTCATGCTGCCGAAGCGATTGAACAGGGTGAGAACACGGAAGGCGAACCCGATTCCGAGCTGTCCGAGGGCGAAGGACGCGTGGTGGTGGTCAGCGATGCTCAGGAGGGATCGGACATCGATCAGCTCAAGGCATTCCTCTGGCCTGAAAAAATTGCGCTGGAGTTCGAGAATCTCACGGCGAAAGGGGTCACCAATGCCAGCATCCAACTGCTGCCTGAAGCCCGCGGCCTCAGCCACGTCAAGCAGCAGTCATCGCGCTACTTCCGTGTCGAAAATTCGCTCAAATCCGGCACTGACATGTTCACCGTGCGCTGGCGCAATGCTGACCTTACCTCAGCAAGTGAAGCGCTCACCATCAAAGTTCCTCCGGGCGAGACTGAAGTGCTCAAGGCACCCGGCACCACCACCGGGGTGCCCGCGCCCATCCTGGAGCTTGCCGGCGACGATCACGATTTCGACAACCGAGCCTACACCGAGGCCATCGCCGCGCAGCAATTGCGTGTGCTTTACGTCGGCAGCGAACCAGACAACGATCCACAAACGGCTCTGTTTTTCCTGCGACGTGCCCTTTTCCCCACTCGCACGCTTACCCCGGAACTGACGAAGAAACTGCCGGATGACACGTTCGAGCCGGACGTCGTTCGGTTGTTCGACCTCATCGTCATCGCCAGCGACGGCCCGCTAGCAAACGCCGGGGTATTCCGGGACTACGTCGAAAATGGTGGACGCGTCCTCTTCCTGATGCACGCCCCGGAAGCCGCTGCGGCTTTGGGTGACTTGTTAGGAATTGAAGGCCTCACGGCAACGGCAGGAAACGTCACCGACTACCGACTGCTGGGAGCGATCAACCGGCGCCACCCACTTCTCGCCGCATTCGCCGATGCGCGCTACGGCGACTTCAGCAATGTCCATTTCTGGCAGTACCGGAAACTTGATGACAGCAAGATCCCAGACGCCGGTGTGCTCAGCCGTTTTGACAATGGCGACCCCGCGTGGATTTTGACTCCAAAGGGGCAGGGCACGGTGCTCACCTTCACTTCAAGCTGGAAGCGCGCCGACAGCCAGCTTGCTTTGTCGACCAAGTTCATCCCCCTGCTCTACGCGGTGCTCAGCAATCAGGCAGCCGCCACAGACACGGGCACTTTCGTTCACGTAGGCGAGCCTTTTCCGGTGAACATTCCCCCGTCAGAAGAGGGCGAAGCACAGCCCCCCGCTGGCTCGGTAGTCGCCACAGTAACGGCACCCGACGACAGCATCACTTCCGTCACCGCAGACGATGCCGGAGTCTTCAGAAATACCACGATGCCGGGACTTTACTCCGTCAGCGTGGGCGACCAGACATCAGTCGTGGCGGTCAATCTTGATCCGAATGAGAGCGAGATCGACCCGCTCGACACCGAAATCATCCGCAAGATGGTCGAGCCAAAAGTCGTCGTCGAAGAGGCAACCGCTGACACCACCCCCTCCGCAGCTACCACCGCAGAGGAGCGTGCAGAACAGCGCAGCCGGGCGAAAGATCTCGCGAAAGAAAAACAGCAGCGCCTCTGGCGTTACCTGCTCTTCGCCGTTCTCGCACTCGTAATTTTTGAAATCTGGTATTCGGCCCATTGCCGGAACAAGGAACTAAAACCACAGGACTCGGAGGCTCAATAACCATGGAAAAGATACTCCACCGCATTCTATTCAACGCTGCCAGCCGCAAGGATACGCTCGAGCGCGTGCAACGTCAGACCACTGCCATGCTGATCATCGGCGGACTTGCTCTGCTGGTGCTCTTTGTAGGACTGGCGACCAAGGCCTGGTCACTGCCACTGATTATCATTCTCTGTGTTGCTGCTCTGGGGGGCTACTTCTGGATCGGGCGCGAGCGCAAGTCGGAGTTCGACCCGGCTCCGATCGCCCGCACCATCGAACGTGAGCATCCGGATCTGCGCACTCTTCTCATCACTGCGGTGGAACAAAAGCCGAGCGCTGACGGGCAGATGAACTACCTGCAGCACAAGGTGATCGAAACCACTCTCGAAGAAGCGCGGCGGCAGAAATGGGTCAACTTCGTCGATGAATCAGAGATCCGCTCGGCAAAGTTCAAACGCATGCTGTGGACACTGCTTGCCTGGGTCAGCGTTGTTGTGCTCGGCTACTTCGGCTTCAAGGGTGCCTCCAGCATCGCTCCATCCTTTGTTCCGCCTGTCATCGACCTGCCGTCGTTCACCAAGGACATCTATGAAGTGACGCCGGGTGACACGGAACTGGAGAAAGGCAGCCGACTTCCCATCAGCATCGAGTTCAACACCAGCGTGCCCACTCAGGTAGATCTCGTGATTGGCAGTGACGAGTCGAACTTGACCACGATGCCTATGGTCAAGAATCTGGAGGATCCGGTGTTCGGCGTGGTCGTGCCGGAGGTCAACGAAAGCTCCATCTACAAGCTGAAATTCGGCGACGTCGAAACTGATAGCTTCAAAATTTCGGTCTTCGAATTCCCCCGGCTGGAATCGGCTAACGCGACCATCACCCCGCCCGCATACACGAATCTCGAAAAGAAGACGCTTAACGATATCACCTTTGTAAACGCGGTCGAACAGAGCGCCGTGCGTTTCGATATGATTCTCAACAAGCCGGTGAAGAGCGCCAAGCTCGTATCCCGGGGCGATGACAAACAGGAGATCGAATTGAAGGCCGACGATCAAAGTCCAGAGATCTACGTGGCAAACATGACTGCAACTGAGACGGTCGATTTCGATTTGTTTCTGGTAGATGCTGAGGGGCGCGAGAACAAAGACAAAGACCGCATCACCCTCAACGTCCTCAAGAACGCCGAACCAGTAGTGAAGATCACTTTCCCGGGGCGAGACGTGGATATTTCACCGATCGAAGAACTGCAGATCGACGCAGAGATCAAAGACGACTTTGGGCTGCAACGCTACGGGCTCACTTACGATTTCAGGGACGAATCGAAGGAAATCGTGATCGCCGATCCAGACGGCAAAGAACTTGAGAACAAGTTCACGCACATCTTCTCGATGGAAGACCTCAAGGCAGAGGCAGATGATCTTTTCGCCTACACCGTCTGGGCTGAGGACATCGGCCCGGATGGCAAAGTGCGCCGGGTCAGCAGCGATATGTTTTTTGCAGAGATCCGCCCGTTTGAAAAAACATTCCGCGAGGCAACCGGTCAGGGCGAAGGAGAGCAGGAGCAACAGGAGGGACAAGGTCAGGGAGAGCAACTGGTAAAACTGCAGAAGGAAATCATCAACGCGACCTGGAAGGTAATCCGCAATCATGACAAGCCTCAGGATGAGCTGGTGAAGGATGTGGAAGCCATCGCGGCAGCACAGAAGCAGGTGGCGATGATGCTGGAAGAAGGCATGGCGCAGGCTCAGGGTGAGGCCCAGGAATTCATGAAGCAGGCGATCGAGCATATCGAGAAAGCCGTCCCACACCTGGAAAAAGCGATCGGAAATGGCAGTGCTGATCCTCTGGACGAAGCGATCAAGGAAGAGCGCGCCGCCTACCAGTCGCTGCTCAAGCTACGTGCCCGCGAAGTGAATGTTCGACGTGGACAACCCGGACAAGGGGGCGGACAGCAAAATGATGCCGATCAGGAGCAGATCGACAGCATGAAGCTTCGCGAAGAAGAACGCCGCTACGAAACCGAAAGCGAAGCAGAGAAGCAGCGCCTCGAGCAGCAGCGCCAGCAGCAACAGGAGAACAGCGAAGCCCAGAAATATCTTGAGCGCTTGAAAGATCTTGCCCGCCGTCAGGAAGGCATCGATGACCAGATCAAGGATTTGCAAATCGCGCTGGAAATGGCGGAGACCGAACAGGAGAAAGAAGAAATCCAGCGCGAACTGAAGCGACTCCGCGAAGAACAGCGCGACCTGTTGCGTGACCTCGATACTATGCGGGAAAACCTGGACACTCCCGAGCAGCAGGAGCTCTCCGATACCCGCGAAGAACTCGACAAGGTGAGGGAGAATGTCCAGCAGGCCGCCGACGCACTCAATCAGGGCGACACCAATGCCGCTGCAGCCTCCAGTACCCGCGCACGCGAAAACCTTGAGGAACTCAAGGACGATATTCGGGAGCGGACAGGGAGTCAGTTCAAAGAGCAGATGCGGGATCTCCGGCAGCAGGCTCGCGAGTTGGTTGAGAACCAGAAAGAAATCACCAGCGACATACAGGAGCAAATCGATGGCGGCGACACAGACGCAGCCCGTCCCAGAGCGCGCCAATCATTGGACGATGCGGAAAGCGCCACTGGCACTCACGCACAGATCAAGGAGCAGAAAGCAAAACTGGAAAAGCTGACAGATGAAATGAAGCGGTTGACTCAGGAGTCTGAACAACCCGAACCGCTCCTCTCCAAGAAACTCTATGACGCACTCCGCGATGTGAAACCAGAGCGTCTGGGTGAACAGATGGACGAAACGGCACGCGATCTCGACCGCAACCAGCCCGAGAACGCGCAGGAACGGAATCAGGCAACGACGCAGGCAGTCGAGAAACTTGCTGCTGCAGTGGAAGATGCCGCCCGCAGCGTCCTTGGCAGCGAACGCGAGGCCCTCGAACTCGCCAAGAACGAGCTGCAGAACCTCGTCGATCAGGTGCAGAATCAACAAGGCATGCCTGGCGGACAACCCGGGCAGCCTGGAGAGGGAGAACCAGGGCAACCGGGAGGCCAACAGACCACGGGCCAACCCGCGCAACCGGGCCAGCCAGGAATTCCTCAGCCGGGCGGACTCCCCCAGCCAGGGGGCCTTCCTCAACCAGGAATCGCTCCGACTCCTGGATTGAACCCGGGTGTTCAACCACCACAACCCGGTGGACAGCAGCCTACCCCCCAGCCAGCGGGCGGCGATCCCACTCAAGGTCTCCAGCCCGGTGTGCAACCACCGCAACCTGGCGGTCAACCAGGCGCCCCACAACCAGGCGCTAATGATCCGACACAAGGCCTCCAACCGGGCGTGCAACCACAACCCGGAGGACAACAACCCGGAGGACAACAACCCGGAGGTCAACAACCCGGAGGACAACAACCCGGAGGACAACAACCCGGAGGACAACAACCCGGAGGACAACAACCCGGAGGACAGCAACCCGG
>JAGROY010000143.1 GCA_020439995.1 Verrucomicrobiia bacterium | reverse complement strand
ATGCGGCCCATGATCGCCATCATCGTGCTACGGGCCATGTAGACGCCGTTGTTGATGATGTTTCCGCTGCGCAGGCCGGCGAACAGCTCTTGGTGTTCGACGCGATACATGCTCGGCTTCGGGCCGCGATAACGCCACTTGGTTTCGCCCGTGATCGAGTTCTTCAGCACTTCGCTTTGGCCCTTGGTGCCAAGCACGTAGTCGTCCACGTCGCTCCAGCAACCGCCCATCTGGCGGCAATAAGAGTAAACCCGTACGCCGTTGGGATACTCATAGCAGACCGCGTGGTGGTCGAAGATGTTGCCGAAGAGCGGGTCGGTGCGAACTTGTCGTCCGCCGAGTCCCATCGCCGCGGCCGGCGGCTCGTCCCCCATCAGCCACAGCGCCTTGTCGAGACTGTGAATGTGCTGCTCGACGTTGTGGTCGCCCGAGAGCCAGGTGTAGTAGAGCCAGTTCCGCATCTGGTACTCCATGTCGCTCCAGCCCGGCTGGCGGGGGAAGCTCCAGAGCGTCCCGGCATTGTAGTTTTCCTGAATTGCAACGATGTCGCCGACCGCCCCGTCGAGCAGGCGGCCGATCGTCTCCCGCACGCCGTAGTCGTAGCGCCAGCAAAGACCGGAAACGATCGAGAGATTCTTGCCGCGGGCCTTCTCGACGGTCTCCATCACGCTTCGCACGCCGGGGGCGTCGACCGCGACCGGCTTTTCGCAAAAGACGTGCTTGCCGGCTTCCAGTGCCTGAATCGACAACGGCGCGTGAAACTTGTTGGGGACGATGATCGAGACTGCATCAATCTCATCCAAGGCCAGCATTCCCGCCACATCGCTGAACACATTGGGGATTCCGTTGGCATCAGCAATTCGCTGTGCAGCGGCCATGTTCATGTCGGCGATGGCAACGATTTCCGCCCCTGCCTGGACGAATCCCGCGATGTGATAGTTGACCATTCCGCCAGCTCCGATGATGCCTATTTTGGTTGCCATAGTGTTAGATGTGTTGAGGTAGTCGTATGAAATTGCAGGGGGCGCGTTTGTGGATTGCCGCGATTCCCAGGGTTTTGGTCGATTTATGCCATCTCAGGCGAGATTGGCAATCCCGTTTTTCCCTGACAAGCCGGAACTGCCGGGTGTCCGCTTAGAGAAGCATCCGAATGGCCATGCCCGCCATACCGGTGGGAAGGGTAAAGCTGCTGCCTTTCGTATCCAGCGCAAGCTGCAGGGCTTTTGACATCCAGGGCTTAGATGCTTCGACGTTCTCCACGACCAGTTGATCTCCTTCGAGCTTGTAGAGCACGGTCAGTTCCACGGGTTCCGCTTCACCGTCGAGAGACACGGTTGCGAACACCGATTTGTCTGCGGATCGGATCACCAGTGAGTCTACTTTGAGCCAATCAATGCCTAGCTGGCCCAACTTGGCGTCCAGCGCCTTCTGAATGACTGGATTCAAGGTTGTGCGGTGTCTGCTGCTGGGGCTGGCAATGTGTTCGCGCCGCTCTGCTCAAGGCCCGGAAGGCCTGCGGCAAGATTCCCTCCGGTTTCGCTTGCCACACTCATCAGGAGCAGTGCCGCGCCTCCGACCGCGCTGACGCCTCCGACAACGTTCAGCGCTAGCGGACGCCATGAGATTCCCCAGTACTTGATTGCAAAAACCAGTCCAGCAAAGGGGATTACGAGACTGGCTAGTCCCCATCCTACGCCAACGCCGAAGGCTTTGGCCAGAAACCAAATGCCACCGACGAAAACGGAGTAAACTCCAAGACCTGCAACAACGAATCCAAGGACGAACATTTTTTAATATAGCGCGATGCGCGACATTGCGCCAAAGATTCGTATTAGGATTTCAATGAACACATCAATTATAGCTCTCTTACATGGTCCGGATAAGCCGGGTATCGTTGCCGGCGTCGCCGGGTGGATTCTCGAAAACGGCGGCAGCATTCTCCACGCGGATCAACATCATGACGGCCAGCAGGGGGTCTTTTTCCAGCGTGTGGAATGGGTGCATGCCGACGGCAGTGATCCAGACGACCGCGCTAAATCTTTTTACGAAATGGCCGTGAAAATGGGAATGAAGATCAAGACAGCGTTGTCGTCAGACCGTCCGAAGGTGGCCATCATGGTGTCCAAAGCCGGCCATGCTTTCCATGAGTTGGTGCAGAACTGGCAGGCGGGAGATTTGCCCTGCGACATCAGCGTCGTATTGGGAAATCACAGGGATTTGGAATCGGTTGCTACCAGCCATGGCTTGCCATTTGTTTTTACGCCTATTGCGAAAGAAACAAAGGCGGCGACTGAGAAGCAACAGATTGAGATTTTTCGTGAATATGGAGTGCAGCTGGTGGTGATGGCCCGCTATATGCAGGTGCTGAGTGACTCTTTTCTCGATCACTGCGGGGCTCCAGTGATCAATATCCATCACTCATTCCTGCCCGCATTCGCCGGTGCCAGGCCGTATCATCAAGCTTACGAGCGGGGCGTAAAAATCATTGGAGCTACCGCACACTACGCGACTGCAGTGCTGGACGATGGGCCGATCATCCATCAGGACGTGCGCCCGGTCAGCCACCGGAAATCCGTTCTAGACCTCATGCGTCTCGGTCGTGATCTGGAAAAACTGGTTTTGGCGGAGGCGGTGCGCCTGCACCTTGAAAACCGGATCCTCGTCTACGGAAACAAGACGGTAGTCTTCGACTGAATTCAGCTATTTGGTAGCTGTGGAACTCTGCGACTGTTTTTGCTCAGTGCTGTCTCCCTTATCTCCGATCGCTTCTTTCGCCGGATCAACTACCGGGAAGAACATGAACTTATTGCCAAGTTCCAAGGTGATCTTGGAGACCTCGGCGACGACTTTGTCCAAATAAGGGTGGAGTCCACCTTCCATGATTTCTTCGACTGAAGAGTATAAAATGTCGGAGATCAGCTTTCCACAGAGTCTTTCAGCTTCATTTGAATAGAGGGTGACCGGGCAATTCGAGATCGCATGAATCGCCAGCTGGAGTTCGCTCAGGCAGAAGAGAAGTGAGCGTGGGAAGTGGCGCGAGTGGATGAGAAAATCGATCACATGTTTGCGATGCACGTCCCCGACATAGATCCGCCGGTAAGCCTCAAGTGCAGTGCAGGAGCGCAATATCGCCACCCACTGGATCAACTCCAGAGCCCCGCCTCTTGGGGTTCTGGAATTGGCTTCCAGAAAGCGCGCTGAATTTACTATCCTGGCGGTCTTGTCGGCTCGTTCGAGGTAACAGCCGGCTTTGATGAATTCATAGCCGATTTTGCGGGGAAATGTTCCATCAGTAACTCCGCGAAACAGGTGGGATGATTCCTTGATCTCCTGGAAAAATTCCGAGGTTCCGCTGCGCAGCACCTGTCCCGCGTCGGCTCGCTTCAAGAAAAGGTAGAGGCGATTGATCACTTCCCACATCTCGCTGCTGATCTGGTCACGAATCATCCGTGCGTTCTCCCGGGCAGCGAGGACGCACGAAATCACTGAGCTGTGATTGTCACGGCTGAAGGTGAAGAATTCTGTGACGGAGTGCGTGGTGATCTCTTCCGATTGCTGTCCGTATAAAGTCCGGTCATCGAAACTTTCCAGGATGCTGTTCCAGTGAGCCGCTGTTTCTGCCTCGTCGTAGTCAAGTTCGAGGAGCAGTTGTAGATTGACATCAACTAAGCGAGCGGTGTTTTCCGCGCGCTCGATGTACCTACTCATCCAAAACAGGGAATCCGCTACGCGACACAGCATGCGCCTACCTCCTCAGTGGTTGTGAATGTTCTTTTACAAAAGCTCTTCTTCATATCATGCGTCGTCGAACAATACCCATGTGTCCTTGCTCCCGCCCCCTTGGGAAGAGTTGACCACAAGCGAACCCTTTTTAAGGGCCACTCTGGTGAGCCCGCCTGGTGTAATGTAAGTTTCTTTTCCGTAAAGGATGTAGGGTCTCAAATCGATGTGCCGTCCTTCCATTCGACCATCACACCAAGTGGGAGCCCGTGACAACGAAATCGGAGTTTGAGCGATGAAATTTCTCGGGTCTGCCTTAACTTCACGCCTGAAGTCTGCCACTTCCTTTTTGCTGGCAGTCGGGCCGATGAGCATTCCGTAGCCACCGGATTCGTTGGCCGCTTTGACCACGAGGTTCTCCATATTCTCGAGGATGTATTTCAGGTCAGCAGGATCATCAGCGAGCCAGGTGTCAATGTTAGGCAGCAGTGGCTCCTCGCTCATGTAGAAGCGGATCATGTCCGGAACGAATTTGTAGATCACCTTGTCATCGGCGACTCCGGTGCCCAGGGCGTTCGCAAGGGCAACGTTACCTGCGCGGTAGGCTTCAATAATACCGGGAACGCCGAGCAGAGAATCTTTGCGGAAAACCTTAGGATCCAGAAAATCGTCATCGATCCGGCGATAGATCACATCCACCTGCTGCGGGCCGTCAATCGCCCGGAGAAAGACCTTCTTATTCTGCACAAACAAATCCCTGCCTTCCACGATCTCGACACCCATCTGGCGTGCCAGGAAGCAGTGCTCGAAATAGGCACTGTTGTAGACGCCTGGCGTTAGAAGAACCACTGTCGGATCATCTTTTCCATTTGGGCCGATGTGCTTTAACAGGTTGAGCAAGTGGCTGGAATAGTCGCCAACCGGCTGAACGCCGACGCGGGGGAAGAACGCGGGGAATGCCCGCTTCATCACCTGTCGGTTCTCGAGCATATAGGAGACTCCCGACGGGCTGCGGCCATTGTCCTCGAGCACGCAGTAATTTCCCTCGTGGTCCCGAATAAGGTCTGTGCCGCAAATGTGAATGTAGATGTCCTTCGGGACGTCGAAACCGACAAGCTCAGGGCGGAAGTACTTTGCCGAATCAATGTAGTGCCTGGGGATGACTTTCTCCTTCAGGATCCGCTGGTCGTGATAAACATCTTGAAGAAAAAGATTGAGCGCTTTGATCCTCTGTTCCAGCCCCTTGGTAACTTTTTGCCACTCTGAGTTGGGGATGATTCGAGGAATGAGATCGAATGGGAAAATCCGCTCGGTTCCCTCATCATCACTATAAACAGTAAAAGTCACGCCCTGTTTGAGGAAGGCCAAGTCAACCGACTGCCTCTTGGCTTCAAATTCGTCGACGCTGAGTTCAGTGAACCGCTGACCAAATCCGCTGTAGTGATCCCGGACGGTGCCATCTGCCTCAAACATTTCATCGAAGAAGTTTTCGGGCTCGTAGTATGAGTAATCCATTATGAGTGGCCGCCCTGCTCCATCATTATGGTAGAGGGAACTCGGAGCGGTGGCGGCTAGATTTGTATTCAACGGGGATGGCATGTCGGGAGCAAGATCAATCTTCGTTTTTAACGAAGCAGATCACAGGCCAACTTGCCTAACTTTGCTGCTGGAATTGTGTTTGAGATTGAAATTCGTTGCTTGGAATTACATCGACAGCTACGTCGATTTCGTGTCCACCACTGCCCACCATGACGCCTTTTACGGGGGAAATATCGGAGAAGTCACGCCCATAGCTGAGGGTGATATGCTGACCATTGGGTTGCTTATTATTCGTGGGATCAAAATCCTGCCAGCCTGCCTGCGGATGATAGACGGAGAACCAGGCGTGTGACGCATCCGCGCCGATGAGGCGTTTCTGCCCGGGAGGAGGAGCGGTCTCAATGTAGCCGCTCACGTAGCGTGCCGGGAGTCCAAGGCTGCGCAGGCAGCCAATCGCCAGTTGGGCAAAGTCCTGACACACGCCGCGGCGATGCTGGAGCAGTTCGGACAGGGGAGTGGAAATGGTGGTGAAGCCCGAGACAAATTCAAATTCGGCGTAGATCCGATGCATTAAATCGAGCGCTGCCTGGGCAAGCGGCCGGCCTTTGGTGAAGGAAGGCGCGGCGTAGTTTCGCAAGTCAGCAGCAGGGGCAATGAGCGGGGACGGTAGGGCAAATTGCCTGACTTCGGCCCACTTTGCGCCCGATTGTGAGCGCAATTGTTCGGCTGCAGTGTCCCAGGCTGTCGGATCTTCACTCGCTCCAAGCCAGCGCGGGGGTGTAACCTCCACCAGGCTGTTGAACTCGATTTCAAGTTCTTCGTGTGGTTCTTGAATGGAAAATGACGTGACGCGATTGCCAAAGAAATCGTTGAATTCATCAGTTGTCGCTGGCGTGGGCGTTACCGCGAAACTCGTGGAGACACAACGCTGCGTCGCCATGTTCAGAGGAGTCAACCGCACTTCATTGTGGCAGATGCTTGCAAGGCCGTCATACCGATAGGTAGTGTTGTGGCGGATCTTGTAGATCTTCATGACGGCAGGGGTCATCCAAGGAGAGATGTGCTTTTGACATGACTGAAGTAGGTAAGTGTCATGCCCTCCGAGACGCCGATCAGGAGTGTCGTAAGATTCTTCAAAAGCTTATCCAGGTGTTCGCGTCGGCCGGATACCGGGTCGACTTGCGCCAGTTCGTGCACATCACACAGTTTGAGCTGAGTGTGAGCGCGCAGGAGAAATTTGTCTTCTGCGAGAAGTGGGTCGGTCGATTTTTTGCCGGGAAAGAGAGCTGCATGGTTTTGAACACGCGCCACTTGGTATAGCAACGACCGGGGGTTGTTCTCGTCGAGCAACATCAGTGAGAGCACGGATTCCGCGTTGGGTTGCGAGCGGTAGCGCCGCTGATGCGTAACAAGGCTGTCTGATGCAGCCAGAAAGTTTTCCATCGTTAGATAGTCGTGGCTTTCGCCGCGCCGCTCAAGGAGCATCGACCGTAGAAGTGAAATGAGCAAAAGGCTTCGCTCCAGTCGTCGACCGGTGTCAAGCATGAGCCATCCGGCCTGTCGGGTCATACTTTCGAGATTGAGTCCCGTGAGCGCCATCAACTGGGTGATCAGGCTGTTCAGCTCATTCGGAAAACTGAAGAGGAACACTGCTTTGGACTGTTGCAGGGCTTTCCACTGGGAGTCGATGGAATCGATCACCCGCCAGCTGTCGAGCGACCACAGGTCACGCACTCCATAGCAGGCGTTGATGAAGCTTCGCAAGGTGGCACTGAGGGTGCCGATCCGTTGCTGATCCATGAGCATCGAAAGCAATTCGTCTTCCGGATAGCTATCTGCAAGCCTGCTTCCGGCTTCGAGGCTTTTTGAAAGCGGCAAGGTTTCCGTTATCGTATGAAGGGCGGTGATCATGATGTTCAGCTGTTGATCATGAACGCCGTCATTGCGCGAAATGCCGTCAAAATAATTTTGCAAAGTCCTGCGTAGGACGCGCGCCGTGCCTTCGGTACGTTCAGCGTAGCGACCTGCCCAGAACAGATTCTCGCCGGATCTGCTGGGCAGATTGCGCTCGTCAGCAGCTAACTGGTGGCGGTCTCCCTCCTCACTCCAGAGGCTTGCGAATGCCTCCGGCGCGTCACCCAGAACCCAAGTGTCCTTTGCCACTCCGCCCGCCCGTGGCGACACATCAAGATCACCCAGCCCCGACGCAGCCCGGCTCAGGCCCCCTGGCATGACGGTGAATTCGCCTTTTCCGATCGCTGCGAACGTGCCGCGGAAGATCGCGTGACGCGGTTGCAATTGATCTTTGACGAGGCAGGGAAGGGTAGAGAATGCGACGCGTTCCTGGCCAACGAACGAGTCGGGGTTGGCTTTGATCTTGTCCCGGAGCACTTGTAGTTCGGCTGCGGACAGACGGTCCGCGAAGACGGTGCCAAAGTTGGGCGAGCGATTGATGGACTTGATCACCAGATTCTTAAGATTCTCGAGCACATACTGGCACTCGGTCTTCTGTCCGCACCACCAGGTAGCGGATGATGGCAGCTTCAGATCTTCGCCAAGGAAGTGCCGCGCAATCCGTGGCAGGAATGCCATAAGGCCCGGATTTTCAAGGACTCCGCTGCCGAGCGGATTTGCCAGTGCGACGTTGTTCGCCCGGATCGCTTCGAGCAACCCCGGCACGCCTAGATAGGAGTCAGATCGCAGGGTAAGAGGGTCGCAGAAGGTCGAGTCGAGCCTCCTGACAATGACATCGACGGGCTCGAGTCCAGCCAGCGAGCGCAGCCAGACCCGGCGATCCCTCACTGTGAGGTCGTCTCCTTGAACTAGTGTGACGCCTAGATATGCAGCTAGGTAGGCGTGCTCAAAATAGGTTTCGGCAAGTGGCCCCGGCGTGAGGATGACGATTCGCGGATCGTTTCCTTTCGTGGGCGAAAGTTGATTCAGCGTCTTGATCAGCGAGCGAAAAAACGGGGCTAGACGTCGCACCTTGCAGCGCCCGAACAAGCCCGGGAAGAGGCGGGTGGAGATGCCACGATTTTCCAGCGCGTAACCGCTGCCGGACGGGGCCTGGGTGCGATCGTTCACGATCCAGATTCTGCCATCCGGGCCGCGCGCCATGTCTGCCGAACCTAGAATCAATTCGCGGCTCGCATCGATACCAGCACACGGGCGCAGGAACTCCTGGTGAGAGAAGACGAGCTCCGGTGGAAGTAGGCCCTGATTGATCAGATTGCGGGGGCCGTAAAGATCGTCCAGCACCAGGTTAAGGAGCTTTGCGCGCTGGACCAGGCCGGACTCGATGCGCTCCCAGTCGTCCGAGGAAATCACGAACGGCACCGGATCGAGTTCCCAGGGGCGCTGCGTTCCCCGGGGATCGCCGTGAACATTGTACGTAATGCCGTTCTCGTGGATCAGACGCAAGGCTGCCTGTCGGAGATCGCGAATATCACTTTTTTCAAGTGTCTCAAAGTGTTCGATAACCGGTTGCCAAAGCGGCTGAATACTGCCGTCGGCTAGTAACATCTCGTCCGCTGCGAGTCCGACCGTTTTGGCCAGATTCACATATGCATCGCGCCACGCGAGCGCTCGAGAAGCTTCAGAGGTCACCATCGAACGTTATCAATACACGTTCTTTCTCAGGTGGCGAAAGGTTTCAAACGTGATGTGATCAGCTGGCCGTCATGTCGCAGATCAAACGTCACGGGGAATTCACCGTTGATTTCCTCAGGCGGTGCCACCGATCGACCAGGCTTGGGCGCAATCTCTACAAAGGTGCGCCCGCCGTTCTGATGAATGTCGGGCTGGGCTTCAGATGTCTCTCGCGGGGTGTGACCTTCCGGCCAGAATCGTGATACTCTGCGGCTTTCCGCTTCGTAGGCGTTCACTGGGGCGGTCTCGTAACCACGACCTCCGGGATGAGATATGTGATAGACACAGCCCCCGACCGATCGCCCATTCCACGTGTCCACTAAATCGAATACCAGCGGGGTCTGCACACCAATGGTGGGGTGCAGCGCTGAGTGCGGATCCCATGCTTTGTAGCGAACGCCGATCACGTATTCGCCCTTGATCCCGGTTGGGAAGAGGGGGAGTCGCCGCCCGTTGCAGATAACGGCATGGCGGGTTTCGGTCATGCCGCGGACTTTAAGCTGCAAACGCTCGACAGAGGAGTCCACATAGCGGGACGTTCCCTGTGCGGAGCTTTCTTCACCCAGCACATGCCAGGGTTCGATGGCGA